>JBCCHD010000011.1 GCA_039028935.1 Pseudomonadota bacterium
ATATAAAGTATATTATTCTGTTATAAATAATTATATAAGTAATATTTATGGACATATCCGCAATTGACCGCTCTATTTTACGTATTCTGCAGTCAGATGGCCGCATTACCTACTCAGACTTGGCCAAACAGGTGGGATTGTCGACATCGCCGTGTATCGAGCGCGTGCGCAAACTGGAGCGACTGGGCTACATCAAACACTATTCGGCGCGACTCGATGCGGACAAGCTCGACGCGGGGCTTGTGGTGTTCGTCATGATTCGTATGGACCGCAGCTCCAAAAGCAATTTCGACAAATTCAGGCGTTCGGCCCGTTTGCTACCGGAGGTACAGGAGTGCTACCTGACGACCGGCAGCTTCGACTATCTCATTAAGGCTCGCGTGCGCGACATGGCCTCGTATCGAAATTTACTGGAAGACTCGTTACTGAGCATCGAAGGCGTGCAGGAGTCAACCTCGATTGTGGCGATGGATGCCGTAAAGGAAAGCCTAACGCTCAATATCTGACCAGGGCGACACAATCGCCAGCGAAAAATGTGAAATCGGGCGTGTCCGATCGACCCTTTAACAGTACAATCTAGTCATGAGCTTGCGTGAACAAGTGGAACAATTACTGCCCGGATGGGAGAGCTGGTATCCGAGTCTATTTGATGCCGCCGTTGATTTAGGCGTCATCAAAGCCCAGGTGTGCTCGCCCGATGATCTGTACCTGACCCGCCGCCATTCATCCGTGCAAAGCGCGGCAGCCACCGCCCATCGCGATCAGTGGGGTGGTGATTTTGACAACACGTATCGCGAGTCGGCCAATCCCAAAAAACGCCGCAAACGAAAAGCGCGCGCCAAAAAATCAAAGCGCACCTAACGCCGCTAACCCTCCGACACCATGGCGCAGTCAGCCGACGTCGCGACCCTATTTGCAAAGCACCCTTGAATGGCATTGAATGTCGTTTCCGCATGAACAAGGGAGCGCGCATGAATATTCACTATTTAGAGGTAGTCACACCGGATGTCGACGCGGTGTGCGCAACCTATCAACAGCTGTATAACTGCACGTTTAGCGAGCCCGTCGCACTACTCGGTGGCGCGCGCACCGCGCCGCTGCCCAATGGCGGGCAAGTGGGCGTTCGCGCACCCATGCACGACGCCGAAGAACCGGAAACACGCACCTATGTGCTCGTGGACAACATTGAACGCGCGTTAAACGAGGCTGTACAACTCGGTGCGGACGTGGCCCACCCACCACTAGAGTTAGCCGGTCTAGGTCAATTTGCCATCTACCGATTGGGGAGTTTGATGCACGGTTTGTGGCAGCGCTAGTAGCTCTTCTTAGGATGACGCCGTCGAGATCGACATCAAGGCCATCAACACGCGACGTTACCCACAGTGCAATCAGGCAATGAAAAAGGGTCCATCAGGACCCTTTTCTTAATTGGCGCGCCCGGAGAGATTCGAACTCCCGACCAACTGGTTCGAAGCCAGTTACTCTATCCAGCTGAGCTACGGGCGCAGTTTAAAACGATTGATTCGGTGCAAGCGCGGCTATTGTAACGCCCGGCTTCCAAGGATGACACCCTTTTTAGCCGACGTCCGACGCGCGAATTGAGACGTCTTCGTGTGATAGATTGAGTGCACTGACACCGCCATCAAGCGGCCGCGGCAAGTTTACCGGCGAGTAACGTCTCGAGCGTGATCTGATCAGCCACAAACGACCGAATGCCTTCGGCCAATTTCTCCGTTGCCATGGCATTACTGTTCATTTGAAATCGAAAATCGGCCTCACCTTCGAGCGTGTAGTCCGTATATGGCTTGCGCTCGTCGGGACTTAGGACACGGGCTAAGTGGCCCGTATCATTGGACAACTCCTCCAGAAAGTTAGGCCCGATGGTCAGGCGATCGCACCCGGCCAACGCCTCAATTTCACCGGCATTGCGAAAACTGGCGCCCATCACCACGGTTTTGTAGCCACGGTCTTTATACAGCTGATAAATGTTGCGGACCGACAGGACACCTGGATCCTCCTCGGCTGGATAACTATCGCGGCCGGTGTCTTTCTTATGCCAGTCCAAAATGCGACCGACAAACGGTGAAATCAAAAACGCCCCGGCCTCGGCCGCCGCGACGGCCTGAATATCGGCAAACATCAGGGTTAGATTGCAGTTGATCCCTTCGGCTTCCAGCACGCGGGCCGCTTCAATCCCCTCCCAGGTCGAGGCGAGTTTAATCAACACGCGTTCGCGTCCGATACCGGCCTCATTGTAAAGGGCGATAATGCGACGTGCGGTCGCGACGGACGCATCGCGATCGAACGACAGTCTCGCATCGACTTCGGTTGAAATACGACCCGGAATGATGCGGGTGATTTCGCGACCAATCGCCACTGCAAAGCGATCGCCAAGCAGTGTAACCGCCTCGGCTTCCGACACATTTTGCGCTGCCACGGCGCTGGCTTCGGCATCGATCAACGCCGCGTATTGAGGCATCTGCGCCGCCTTCAGCAGCAGCGAGGGGTTGGTGGTCGCATCCACAGGCTGATACTTGGCAATCGCTTCAATATCACCGGTATCGGCAACGACGTCGGTCATTTCTCGAAGTTGACTCAGTTTGTCCACGTGTGGCTCCTGTGTTGGCGACCGCGCAAAGCGGCGAATCGCGTAGAGAATGGCTTGGGCGTTGGCGCGGCCCATGTCGGACCGACTCACCGCCGTCGCGGTGTGCAAGTTCGCCATGATAGGCCGAACACGCACTCTATTAAAGACGCGTATTGAACGGCGGCGGTACCCAAACACTCGGTGTGGATTGACTGGACCCCAAACCCGATCACGCTCACTGCGCGTTGGTCTGCCATGCGATCGACAACCGCTACGCGGCGCGCCTGAATTGAGCCTCGGAGTGGAAATTATGTCAAGTTTTACCCTGATTTACGGTCTTTTGTGGATGTCAGGGCAATCCCTGAGGTAGGCTTTGTGTACGTATTCATCCAACAGGGTACAAGAAGATGAACAGAACACGCCTCGCTTCACTGACTCAAGCACTGATGCTGGCCGCCGCGCTTGCCGCCGGCTGGTCCGCCAACGCCAACACCGCCGTCACAGTCATTGGCACCGATAATCT
This sequence comes from Pseudomonadota bacterium, assembly GCA_039028935.1. Lineage (NCBI taxonomy): Bacteria > Pseudomonadati > Pseudomonadota > Pseudomonadota bacterium. The sequence continues at coordinate 3,111 of JBCCHD010000011.1, forward strand.
CTTACAGCAACCGACCGGTACGGCCGTGTTGGGCTATGAATTTGTAGCCGCAACCGATCTGACGGTCACCGCCATTGGCATTTTGGACGCAGGCAGCAATGGCTTGTCCAGTCCACACACCCTGGCCATTTGGGATGATCTGGGCAATGTGGTTATTCAGCTGCTGGTACCCGCCGGTGGTGGCGAACTCGATAACGGCTTTCGGTATCTGGACATCAATCCGCTGGTGCTCACGGCCGACACCAAATTTGTCATCGGGGCGTACTACTTTGGGGGCAATGGCGACAGCGTTGCCGTGGCCACCTCCGCCTCGGATTACGTACTGGATCCAGCGCTCACCATTTTAGGCGGCCGCGCGCTGACCGGCTCGTTGGGCTTTCCAGGCGAAGACACCGATGAGATTTACTTTGGTCCCAACTTCCGTTTTACGGCGGTGCCTTTGCCGGGGGCGGCTTGGCTTCTAATAAGTGCGCTCGGCATCATGGGCGCGTTGCGTCGTCGCTAGCACGCATTACGCCAGCATCAAAAAGTACCGACGTCGCCATCGGGCGTCGGCAATCGGCGACTAAAGCGTAAAGACCACTTTGCCAATCGCGCGGCGTCCTGTGAGCACGCCAAAGGCTTCTTCGTACTGGTCCAACGAATACGTTTGGGTGACGCGTGGTTTGAGCTGGCCCGCGGTATAAAAACCAAACAGTTCGGCCATGTTGCCCATCGATTCTTTCGGAAACTGCGTCACCCAGGAGCCCCAGAATACGCCGACAATATGCAGGCCTTTGAGCAGAGGCAGATTGAGCGGAATTTTAGGAATGTCACCACTGGCAAATCCGATCACAAGAAAGCGTCCATCCCATGCCGTCGCGCGCAGTGCTTGTTCCGACAGCTCACCGCCAACCGGATCGTACACCACGTCAACCCCACGACCATCCGTTAAGGCTTTGACGGTTTTCTTAACGTCGTCTTGCGTGTAGTTCAGTAAGTGTGTCGCGCCAGCTTCTTTCGTGGCCGCGAGTTTCTCATCATTACTGGCCGCGGCAATGACCGTGGCACCCATGATGCGACCGAGCTCAACCGCCGCCAAGCCGACACCGCCCGCTGCACCGAGCACCAGTAACGAATCGCCGTCGGCAAGTTGCGCGCGCTGTTTCAGCGCGTAGTACGACGTCGCGTACGTGAGCGTGAAACCAGCCGCGGTGACAAAATCCATTTCATCGGGCATCGGCACGACCGCCACTTCCGGCGCCACCAGCTTTTCGGCAAACGCGCCGATCATGCATAACGCAATCACACGCTGGCCAACGGTCACGCGTTTGACGCCTTCCCCCACCGCCACGACCGTCCCGGCCGCTTCCCCGCCCGGTGTAAACGGCATCGGTGGCTGCATTTGATACTTGCCCTCGATAATTAGCGTATCGGGGAAATTGATGCCTGCTGCAGCCACCTCAATGAGCACCTCGCCTTTACCCGGCGTCGGATCATCAACCGTTTCAACAACCAGTTTGTTGGCAGGACCATGTTCTTTACACAACAGTGCGCGCATTCGCCGTCTCCGTATCGATGGGTGGCAGACTAATAGGTGGGCCGTTATCCGTTCAGGCCGGTACGATCAAAAGGGTGAGCGCTTCAACGCTCAAAGCGGGCTTATCGCTTCCTTCGATGTCGACGGTAACGCCGCCGCGAACCATGAACTGACCGGCCCGTTTCTTCGTGATATCGATCAGGGTCAGGCGCGCCCGAATGCGACTGCCACTCGGCACCGGCGCGAGAAAGCGTAGCTTATCGGCACCGTAATTGATCGCCATTACCGTGTTAGCCGGCGCAAATTGAATGTCCTGCAACAACACCGGCAATAGCGAGAGCGTCAAATAGCCATGTGCAATCGTACCGCCAAATGGCGTCTTGGCCGCGGCTTCTGGGTCGGTGTGAATAAACTGCCGATCCTCTGTTACCTCGGCAAATTCATTAATGCGCGCCTGACTGACTTCAATCCAGTTGGACACACCGAGCTCTTCGCCAATTCGAGCCTGCAGTTCTTCGATGGTTTGTGTGGGCATGCGTTTCGCTACCTAGTCCTGTGTTTGCGTGTCGCTGTTGATTACGCGTTATGGGCGCGCATACCGACCTAGCTCTTCGCGCGCCACCACACGCCGATGTACCGCGTCCGGGCCATCGGCGAGCCGAAGCGTGCGCATTTGCATATACATATGGGCCAGCGGCGTATCTTGTGACACACCTGTTGCGCCGAACATTTGTATGGCTTCATCAATCACGCGCAACGCCACCGTCGGGGCGACGACCTTGATCTTCGAGATCATCGTTCGCGCGGCTTTCACACCGTGGTGATCAATAATGTACGCGGTTTGCAAGGTGAGCAAGCGCGCCATGTCGATGTCCATCCGCGCATTCGCAATAATGTCGTAGTTGCCACCCAAATCGGCCAGCGGTTTACCAAACGCTTTGCGCGATACTGCTCGCTCACACATCAGCTGCAACGCTTTCTCTGCGGCACCGATGGCGCGCATACAGTGATGAATGCGCCCAGGCCCTAAACGACCTTGTGAAATCTCAAAGCCTCGACCGCGACCAAGAATCAAATTCTCAAGCGGCACGCGCACGTTATTAAATTTCAAATGCATGTGCCCATGCGGCGCATCGTCCAATGAAAATACGTGCATGGGCCGCACCACTTCAAGCCCAGGCGTGCCCATCGGCACCAATATTTGCGAATGTTGTTGATGACGACCCGCGTCCGGGTCGGTATTGACCATACAAATTAGAATTTTGCAGCGCGGATCGCCAGCACCGGAAATATAAAACTTCTCGCCGTTGATCACCCACTCGTCGCCATCTTCCACCGCCGACATCGAAATATTAGTGGCGTCACTCGACGCCACACCCGGTTCGGTCATAGCAAACGCCGACCGAATCGTGCCGTCAAGCAACGGCTTGAGCCAGCGCTCCTTTTGTGCCTCGGAGCCATAGCGATGCAACACTTCCATATTGCCGGTGTCGGGTGCGCTGCAGTTGAACGCCTCAGCCGCCAAATACGTGCGACCGGTTTGCTCCGCGATGTAGGCGTAATCGACGGCGCTGATACCAGGCCCCTCTTCTGGCAAGAAAAAATTCCACAACCCCTGAGCGCGCGCCTCGCGTTTGAGCGTCTCGAGAATGTCGGTCTGACGATCGGTGTGTGTCCATCGATCACCGACATCGATTTCCGCCACAAACTCGTCTTCCACGGGGATCACGCGCTCGTTGATAAAGTTGGTTGCACGCGTTAATAGCGCCGCAGACTGTTCACTGATTTCAAGATTCATTAATTTTCTCTTAGCTGATCATGGCGCCGTCGATGACGAGCGTCGTACCGGACGTGTAGGCCGCAGCGTCCGACACCAAATAGAGCACACCGCCCACCATATCTTCCGGCACGCCCATCCGTTTGGCCGGAATCGTCTTGAGCACCGACTCGCGCAACGCATCGTTAGACTTGAGTGCTTCAGTAAACTTAGTGTCGGTAAGACCCGGCGCCAAGGCATTAACTCGCACGTTATGCTTGGAATATTCGTTTGCGAATGTCTTAGTCATACTTACTAGCGCCGCCTTTGTCATCGCGTAGATGCCCATGTAGGTGCCGGGATTGAACGCCGTGATGGACGACACGGTAACCACCGCCCCGCCGCCTTGTTTGGCCATGCGTTTTACCGCTGCAGAAGTCATCATGAACGGACCCTTGACGTTCACTTCGTACGTTTTGTCCATCGCTTCGACCGGTGTGTCCGCGATCGGACCGTAATACGGGTTGGTGGCACCGTTATTAATGAGAATGTCGATGCGCCCAAACTGTTCGTCAATGGCGTCGAACACCGCCTCAATGTCGGCCGCGACACCCGCATGGCAACGCATGGCCACCGCCTCCCCGCCCTTGTCATTGATGGCATCCGCGACGGTTTGGCACGCCGCCACATCGCGACTGGATACGATCACCCGCGCGCCCTGTTCTGCCAGGCCATGAGCAATGGCTTCGCCGATGCCGCGGCTACCGCCGCTGACCAGCGCCACCTTGCCTTCCAGTGAAAAACGATTGGATGCCATACGTTGTGTCCTTTAAATTGAGTGGTGTGGTAGCGCGTCGGCTACGCGAATTGGTCGCGCAGCTTGCGCATGCCGCCCAACCATTTGTCGTAGTTCGCCACTTTAAACTGCATGTAATCGCCGACCTGCGGATGGGGCAAAATCAAAAACGTCTCAGCGTCCAGGCCTTGCATTACCGCGTCGCAGAGTGTTTCGATCGGCATAATGCCATCCGCGCCTTGAGGCCCACCGCCTGCCACGGCGGCCATCATTCGCGTGTCCACACCCTGCGGGCACAACAGCGACACGCCGATCCCCTGATCGCCATGCATAATCGCCAGCGATTCGGCAAACCCCACCGCGGCGTGCTTGCTCGTGGAATAAGAAGCTGAACCGATTTGGCTCAGAAGACCCGCGGCCGACGCTGTAATTAAAAAGTGACCCTGCTGGCGCTTGAGCATAGCAGGCAGCAGTTCGCGGGCCGCGACCACATGCGCGTGCACATTAATGCGCCAGGTTTTTTCCCACAGTGCGTCACTGGCCGCCGCGACGTGTTCGCCATCCGCATAGCCAACGCCGGCGTTGGAGCAAAAGAGATCGATATGACCAAGATCCGACTCGATGGTGCGCAAGGTGTGAGCAAAGGCGTCTGCGTCCGCCACATCGACCGCATAGGCTCGCGCGCCGATGTCGCTGGCAACCGCCTGAACAGCGGCTTCATCCAAATCAATCAGAGCGATTTTCTTCGCGCCTTCGGCGGCAAAACGCCGACTGAGTCCTTGGCCAATGCCGTGTGCGGCGCCGGTTATCACAATGTGTTGGTTGTTAGGGTGCACAGGCTCGCTTCCGTCGGTAAATCGCGACGTTACCAAAGACCTGTGGCGAAGTACACGACGCGCTGGCGGCCCAGCTGGTTAACCGCCAGTCCGATTAATCCGCCGTATCGAATGATCGGCTTGCTGCCGCTTGGCCATCGCTCCGCGCGACAGGGATAAGCCCCAAAAAAAAACTCTCCCGGAGGAGAGTTTTTTCGGTAGTCGGCCCGCCGGTCCCGTCAAGTCGGAAACCATGGCGCGGTTTGTCTCGACGGCGGGCGAATAGAATTAGCTTTTGGCTTTCTTACCGGATTGCCAGTTTTCAAATTCGCGCCAAGACGGAGCCTGGTTGCTCACGCTCGGGCGAGTGGCGCTCCAAAAATCGTCACTGCGTTTTTGCCATTGACGCTTCAGATGACCGGAATCCTGTTGAAAGAAGAAGTTGACGGCGCCGCTCTTGGCAGGAATTCCGCGAGGGGCTTTACCGATAAGGGGTTTGTGTGCGGCCATGGTTTTCTCCGGATTGTGTGAAACGGGACACATACGCTAATCGACATAATGATCAACAGCACGGAACTGGTTCACACATTCAGCAAAAAAGGGGTTTCTACTTACCGTAATCTGGCAATAGACACCGGCGTTCGCCCTTTCGCTGAGCTGACCGTTCGGATCATGAATGTCACATAACCCGCTCGCATCCACTGTGTCTCGACCGAGCAGCGTCCGAAGGTTTGATATCATGCGTCGATGGAGACGTTGATCTACTTCGCCATTCCGGCGTTCGTGCTGCTAATTCTATTAGAATGGGCGTACAGTCAAAAAGCCGGTCAGCACGTGTACTCACTGAAAGACACCATGGCGTGCTTGAGCATGGGCCTTGGCAATGTGGCCATTAACGCCGCCACCGCCGCCGCTGTGCTCGGACTCTATACGGTTGTTTACCAATTCCGCGTGTTTGACCTTGCCCCCTTTGCACTGAGCACGTGGGCGTTGCTGTTGTTTGCCGAAGATTTTTGCTACTACTGGTTTCATCGCGTGCACCACGAAAGTCGAATCGGCTGGGCGGGCCACGTCAACCATCATTCCAGCACACACTACAATCTCGCGGTTGCCCTTCGACAAAGCTGGACGACGCGATTTACCGGTGTGGTGTTCTGGCTACCGCTGGCGTTACTGGGCTTTCATCCTCTGATGATACTCGCCCAGCAGGCCGTCAGTTTGATTTACCAGTTTTGGATCCACACGCAGACCATCCATCGGCTCGGCCCGTTTGAATGGATTATGAACACCCCCTCGCATCATCGCGTGCATCATGGCAGCAACCCGCAATACATCGATCGCAACTACGGCGGCATTTTTATTGTCTGGGATCGGTTGTTCGGTACGTTCGAACCCGAAGGGGAAAAAGTCGAATACGGATTAACCAACAACATTAAAACGTATAACCCGTTGCGTATCGCTTTTCACGAATGGGCCGCGATGGTGAGGGATGCGGCGGCGACCTCATCACTTGGCGATGCGCTTCGCGTACTGTTTAAGCATCCTAAATGGTTTAGCGACTCACAGCGGTGAGGCGAACACGCGCGGAGGAACGTCACGACGATTCGATGCGTTAAGGGATGTTGAATGTGAGCGAAAGTCGCGCACTTTGGACGATGAACTAATCGTAAGGCTGATTTTACTCCACGAAAAACTTACTCCAACTTGTTCAAACTTATGTTGAGTAACATTTGCTAGGCGATTGTTTTTTATGTTGATTAAACTTAAGCGGCAACGCATGAAGTGCGCGCGCCCTTCAGGGCCGCTCTGAGCAAAGATCGATGAATTTGCAACATGTTAAATCGACCTTGCAATTGCCGATCAGACTTATATTCTCAGTGACGAGAAAAAATACTTTAACGCTCAGGGAGTTGTGCTGCGTCGCAACACCCAACGATTCTCATCACATCAAAACAAGGGGGAAAGAACGTGAAACTTCACGCGTATCCGAAATTGCTTTTGGCAGTCGGAAGCCTGGGTTTGTCAGCACTTAGCAGCTCCGCTGCATTTGCTTTTGACGCCTCAGCTCTGGCCGTTGAACGCTCAACACCCGCAGTTGCGTCGGCCGAAGGAAGTAGCGCCGGTCCTGCTGCACAAAAAACGCTGCTCAACCTTATGGGACAGCGCAGCACTTCATCCAAACAACTCGTTTGTGGCGACTCCGAGCCTGATGACGGCGAAGAGTGCGACGACGGCAACCTGGTCGACGGCGACGGCTGTAGCTCAACCTGTACGATCGAAGCCGGCAGCAACTGTACCGCTGCGATTGCCGGTTCGTCTGTCACGAACGACATTGCCGACGGCAGCTTCGAAGCCAACGACGGTTCGTGGACCTTCTCAGGCACCGCGTTCAATCCGCTGTGTAGCCCCACATTTTGTGGTCCTGATCTTGCCACCGACGGTTCAAACTACCTGTGGCTAGGCGGCGGCTTCCTCGATAACGGTAATGGCGGTGTCGCTACACAGACACTCGTGATTCCCGCGACGGCGACGGCGCTGACGTTCGAGTGGGCTTCCGGTTCCAACGCCACGCTGGCTGACTGTGAGTCACCGGCTGACGACTTTATGGAAGTACTGATCGACGGCGTTCAGGTGTTCCGTACACCAAACCCCTGTATCGGCCAGTTCCCATACATCACTGAGTCGATTGACCTGGCGGCAGCAGGTGTTGCCGATGGTGCATCTCACACGATCACTTTCCAGGGCTTTAACGTCGATAACCCAGGTGATCCTGGCACACTGACCAACTTCTTCGTTGACAATGTGCAGCTTCTGGTTCCTGTCGATCCGCCCATCCCACCTGTACCCAGCTCATGCTTGGTCGGCGTGTGTGGTGACGGCATCTTGAGCAGCGGCGAAGCCTGTGACGATGGCAACAGCATCGACGGCGACGGCTGTTCTTCAAGCTGTGCGATCGAAGGCGTGGACTTTGTCTGCTCTGATCCGCTGTACACCGCCGCTGACTTCCTGCCTGCTGGTGCAGCACCAACCGGTGATGCAGTGACCGAAGGCAGCCTCGAAGACGCTCGCGGTCGTCAGTCGTTTGCCTGGACCGAAACGGTCAACAGCGCCGACGGCCTGCTGCCGATCTGTACGGAAGTGTTCTGCTCGTTCATCAGCATCAACCTCGGTTCAGATGGCATCTTCTATGCGCTGTTCGGTGCAAGTTTGGATCCAAGCGACACGCAGATCTCACAGACGGCGACCATTCCGGTGGGCGCTACTGACTTGACCTTCGACTTCTTCGTTGCGTCACCGGCCGATCCAGGTCCTTGTGACAGCACTGACGATTTCCTCGAAGTCACCGTGGACGGTAACGTCGAGTACACCTACGATTGTACGACGATCATCGATACCTACGAGACGCAGACTGTCGACATTTCGGCCTACGCCGATGGTGCTGATCATGAAATCGTCATCCGCGGTGTCACCGTGGCAACGAACGGTCAGAACACCAACTTCTTTGTTGACAACATCAGCATCCCAACCGGTGCTGCAGGCGATCCGCTGGCTAACGCCAGTGAGTGCTTCTTGCGCGACACCGCTTGCGACACCATCGAAACGTTTGATGCGGGCATCCCAGGTACCTGGACCGTCATCAACCTCGGTCCTGATCCAGCTGACGGCTGGGGCACCATTGGTGACGGCACCTGTTTGGCGCAAAACGCAGCGGGTCTTGTCGACAACACCGGCAGCGAAAACCTGACCTCGGGCACCGGCAACGCCGCGTGTGCGGACAGTGACGCCACCGGACAGGTTGACGAAGACGTGGCAGCTGGTTCAGCGCTCGAGATGGACACCTACCTGTGTTCACCAGCGCTTGACCTGAGCACCATCACCGGTCCGTCGTACAGCTTCAACACGTACTACCAGTCCGCGAACAACCAGTTCAACGACAATGGTACGCCAGACGACTTCGCCGATGACTTCGATGAAGATCTGCTGGAAGTGTTGATCGGTACCAACGCACCAAACGCGCTGACGATTGGCGGTTACACCCGACTGGGTGGCGTGAACGATCACGAAGACGGCAACCTGGTACTCACCGGTGCGCAGGAGCTGAGCGCTAACCTCGAAGGTACTGAGCTTGAAGGTCAGGCTGAAGGTTACGTCTGCTTCCGCTACCGCGGTACGTTCGCCTGGTTCGCTCAAATCGACAACGCGGGTCTGCGCGGTGAAGACTGTGCCCTGGCACCGGTTGACACCGATGGCGACGGCGTGTTCGACAGCACCGACAACTGCACCAACGTCTCGAACCCTGGTCAGGAAGACACCAATGGTGACGGCATTGGTAACCGTTGTGATGCAGACATCAACAATGACTGCATCGTGAACTTTGTCGACATCTCGCAGTTTGGACCTAAGTTCAACAGCGCCGATGGCGATCCTGCTTACGATCCCGATTTCGATATCGATAGCAGTGGTGCGATCAACTTCGTGGACTACATCACCTATACCAGCAACTTTGGTATGGCACCTGGTCCTAGCGCCAATGACTGTGTTGTGGGTCTGGGTAACTAAGATCTAGTCAACACGAGTAAGACAAGAAAGCCCCGCTTCGGCGGGGCTTTTTTTTGCTCAATCGTGTATCGGCCGCGTGGGCCATCGCGACTTGAGGCTGCATCGACAATTTGTCTTAATGTCATGACATAACGTCAACGAATATGTCGATCAATAACATAGCCATCGAGGCGCTAACATAACTGTGAAACAGTACACAGCGACCATCGACGATCTCTCGCTACACTTGCGCCATGAAAACTCAACGTGGCGTCACTTTCATTGAGCTGATCTTTGCCATCAGCATTGCCGGCATCCTAATTAGTGTGGGCATCCCTGGTTTTATCGGCAGCATGCGCAACTCCGACATGTCGGCGGCGGCCAACACGTTTGTGGGCGCAGTGCACGCCGCACGATCCGAGTCGGTGAAGGCCAGGAGTCGTGTCACGGTATGCCGAGGCGATACCTCCGGTGCGAATCCGGCGTGCGATAACAACGGTGATGCGCTGATTGTCTTTATTAACGATGCCAACGATTCAAGTTTCGACAATGGCACCGACACATTGATTCGATCCACCCCGTGGCTACAAGATGACATGTCGGTCACCGCACCCGATTTGCCCGGCTATGTGACGTTTACCCCTCAAGGTGTGACCCGAGCGATCAATGGCGACGCGATCTCTGGCACCCTCATGTTATGCGGCCCATCGGGGAATAAACACGCGCGCGTGGTCACGCTATCGCCAACCGGCCGTCCCGTGGTTCAACACCATCGAGACGCCATCAATCCAGCGAACTGCCCCACCACCTAAACTCGCACCCCCATCCGTTTGGATAACGATGCCCCACTGAGGTGACGGCACGCACGAGGGTGGACGCTTAATAATCCCCGAGCGACCTGCTAAGCTTTGCGCGACATCGCAGGGGGAAGGTCGTGAACAAACTATTAGGCCTCATCGCCTTAACACTCATGCTTCTGGCAACCACCGGCAGCCACGCGTCGACAGCGCCCTGCCGCGCGGACGGCGATCGACCAAGCGTCGGCCTGGTGCTCAGCGGAGGCGGCGCGCGCGGAGCGGCGCACGTCGGCGCCATCAAGGTACTTGAAGAGCTGCGCATACCCGTCGACTGCATTGCCGGAACCAGCATGGGCGCCATCGTTGGCGGTTTATACGCCTCGGGACTGTCGGCCGCCGAGCTCGAGGACATTCTCTACGGCCTTGATTGGGTCGATGCCCTGCAGGATTCGCCCAGTCGGCGCAATCGCTCGTTCCGACGCAAGCAGGACGACGTGAACTTTCTGATCAACTTCGATGTCGGTTTTCGCAACGGCAAGCTGCGGTTACCCAAAGGGCTGGTCCATGGTCAAAAACTCAATGCCCTGCTGCGTGGTTTTGTCGCGCCCGTAGAAGGCATAAGCGAGTTTGATGCGTTGCCCATACCGTTTCGTTCAGTCGCCACCGATGTGGAAACCGGTGAGATGGTCGTGCTTGACCGGGGTGATCTGGTCAGCGCGATTAAAGCCAGTATGTCCGCGCCCGGGGTTTTCGCCCCGGTTGACATTGAGGATCGCTTGCTGATTGATGGAGGCGTGGCGAATAACTTGCCCGTTGACGTGGCGCGCGAGATGGGCGCCGACGTGCTGATTGTGGTGGACATCGGATTTCCGTTGCTCGAGCGTGAGCAGCTTGATTCTGCCTTGGCGCTCACCAACCAGATGCTGACCATTCTCATTCGCCGAAAAGCAGAGCAACAACTCGCATCACTCAACGCCACAGACATCGCCATATTGCCAGATCTCGGCGACATCGGCTCCACCGACTTTCACCGTTCGGCTGAAGCGGTGCCACTGGGTGAACAGGCGGCACGCGATGAATATCGCGCGCTGACCGCGTTGACGGTCGACGAGGCGCACTTTCTGGCGCATCAAGCGGCGCGGCAAACACGCCGTGATTTCTCAACACGCACCGTGCGCAACCTCACAATCGAAGACAATTCGCAGTGGTCCGACAAAGTGCTCGAGGGCAATTTAACGCTCAAACCGGATGAGGACCTGCAAGTGGATGTCGTGCGTGAAGATGTGTCGAGACTCTACGGACTCGACACCTTCGAACTGGTTGATTATCACGTGGAGCACGTTGACGAGGCGCTGGCCGATATCACAATCAAGACGTCGAAAAAAAGTTGGGGACCGAATTTTATTAACTTCGGTATCAACCTTATCGACGACTTTGACGGTTCGAGCGGTTATAACCTTGCGGCGCGATACACCAAGACGCAAGTCAATCCGCTTGGCGCTGAGTGGCGCACGGATTTACAGGTGGGCGATAACCCATTGTTGGAGTCGGAGTTCTACCAGCCGCTCAATTATGCCTCGCGCTATTTTGTTGCGCCCCGCGTGCGCGTTGAAAAGCGCTCAGTATCGACGTTTAACGATGACGGCTCTGAGCAAGCTTCGCTGTCCCTGACGTTTTCGCAGCTGCAGCTGGATGTTGGACGCACGTTCGGGCAAAACGCTGAGTTTCGGGTAGGTTTTAACCGGTCTTCGGGTCGACTATCACCCCGAATCGGCAGCTCCGGGGAGCTGGACAGTTTGCGCTTCGAGGGGGGTGCCTTTTCGCTTGGCTGGCGCTATGACTCGCGCGACAACGTGCGTTTTACGCGGCAAGGAATTGAAAGCAGCATCGAGTGGGTTGGATTTCGCGAAGGACTCGGCGACACATCCGACAACGACCGCGTATCGTTTGAGTTTCTCAATGCCATGAGCCGAGGACCTCACACGGTATTGACCGCACTGAACGCGGGATCCAACCTAAACGGCGATGGTGAAATCGAAGACCTGTTCGGACTTGGCGGCTTGTTCTCACTCTCCGGCTACCAACTCAACGAATTGCGTGGTCAACATTACGCCTTGATGGCGCTGGCCTACTATCGACGCGTGGGCCTCGGCTCATCGACCTTTCAAACGCCCTTGTATATTGGGGCCTCATTCGAGGCGGGTAATGTATGGGATGATTCGGACGACATCAGCATTAACGGGTTGCGCTTAGCCGGCAGTCTGTTTATCGGACTCGACACCTTTATCGGCCCGTTGTATCTGTCGCACGGATTTGCCGAGAACGGTCGATCGGCAACGTACTTCCAATTGGGTACGACCTTTTAAGCGATTAGCCGAGTACCGAACGCGCGGCGCGATCCCTATCCGGCCGCGAGTGACGCCAGCGGTGCCGCTGGTTTGCTGCGCGTCGGATTAACGGCTTGAAACGCGGCCCATATATCGGCACCGCCTTGCCAGTTATGACGCGACCGATCCGCTTGAGGCCCGTAGAGGAACTCATTGAGCGCTTTCAGCGGTGCACGCAGGGCGTCGCGTTGTGCACGCGTCAGGCCGCGTTCTGAATCCGGTGACGCGCGCAAACGCGTATTGAGCAGAGCAAGGCAAGTCTTGGCATCGTGGGCGTCACAAGCACGCTTGAGCTGCTGTTCAAAAGCGTCGGGGGCCGGCACTAAGGTCTGCACCGTATCCGAAGTGCGGCGTTTTCGTGTCACCATCAGCGTCAGCAACCAGCCTAACGCACACGCCACCGTGGCATAGAACCAGTGGTTGCGGTGCAGCGGCACGGCACGAGTGGTCACGGGCGCATCGCTGGACTGAGCGACACCGGGTGCCGCCAACACGGACAGTGTGCGGGCAGCCAACGTCGCCGTACGCTCACGGTCGTCGACGGTATCCCACCACTTGATTGTTATTGGCGCGAGTGCCACATCGCCCGCGGTTTGTGGCACCAACGCCACCGTGGTTGTGCGAGAGCCGAGCACCCCCTTCTCACCGACTCGATCGCCCGCGGTTGGCTGATCTGGATACACGCGCAAGGCCTCGCTGCCCTCGAGCTTGAGCGCGGGAAGCTGAGCGGATGTGAGCCCCGTTGCCGCGAGCGTAATGGTGCGTGAGATGGGTACACCTTGCTCGAATGCCAAATTGTCGTTCGGCCAGATATCGGTGATCGACACCGCTTCAGCGGGCAACCAGGTGTCGCCAGTAAACGCAGCAGGCACCGGTTTCACCGTGCGTTGTATAGCCGGTGACGCCACGCTTTTAAGTCGATTGCCGCCTTCGGGCAAACGGATGCGTCCTGAGAAAGTCGTTTCGCCGAGCAGCATGTCGCCACTGGCCTGAGGGAATAGCGCGTGGCGCCGCTCATACACCTGGTATCGCTCGCCGTTGCGCGTCACCGAATATCGCCTTGGTTCGCCCATCGACTGCACCACCACATCCTGATCGTCAAGCTGGGGATCCGACAGCTGTCCGTCCAGCAACCAGCCGCGATAAAAAATGCGGACGGTGAACAGATGCTGTTGCTGCACGTAACCGCCCCCTTCCGGCGTAAGCTCGGTCTCAAGAAACAGATCGCCTAAATCCTCATTGCTGCGCGGTTTAGGCGGCGACACATTAATGGTGACCGCATTAGACTGATCGTTGCCAAAAGTAATGGGCGGCAACGTGAGTGCGCCCTCTTTTTTGGGTAACAACACCATGTTCCAGCTTTTTTGCTCACGGTAGTTACCGTTGATGATCTCCACGCTATTGCTCAGTCCTTGGCTCAGAATCGCGAAGTCCTCTTCAAGCGCTGAGAAATCCGGTTCGGTTTCAAGCTGACCTTTGTACGTAAACACCGCCGTAAAAGTCTGATCTTTTTCGACGTTAGTCTGATCAACGGTCAGTGACGCATTGTTCGCAAAAACCGCGGTGGTCAACAAAAAGAACACACCCAATATAACGCCCTGCTGTCTTACCATTGTTCACCTGACCTACGCGGTTCCCCGCGATCTCGATACTGACGCTTGAATTTACGCCGCAACAGACCACCCGGATCATCCGGGATTCGCTGCAGCCATTGTTCCACCGCTTGCTGCTGTTCTTCCTCGGTCATCTGTTCGGACAGTTGCGCCTGCATTTCACGCTGCTCGGCCTCCCGCTCTTCTTCGGTTTGCGACTCCGCGTTTTTCGGCTCTTCATTCTGTTCGCCTTCCGGTTCGCCGTCTTGCGATTCGCCACTGTCCGCGTCGCTGTCCTGACCGTCGCCATTGTCTTGACTCTCGCCATCGCTTTGGTCGCCATCGGACGATTCTTCACCGTCTTCTTGCTGCTCTTGTTCGTTTTCTTGAGAGTCCTGAAGCTGTTTTAGCAACTCCAGATTGAAGCGCGCGTCGTCATGGTCGGGCTGTTGTGTGAGTGTGCGCTCATAGGCTTTGATCGCGTCGTCAATATTCTGCGCCTTGGCCAGCGCGTTGCCGCGATTGTAATTGTCGGCCGGCGTATCCAAGCCCGACAGCGCCTCGGCACTTTGCGCATACTCCTGAGCCCGGTACAGCGAAGCGGCCTTCCAACGCTGATGCTCAAATAGGGAGGAGGCTCGAGCATAGCGCTCGTCGTCGAAGGCCGTTTGACCTTGTTGATCCGGTCGTTCCCACAGATCGTCCCACAGACCGGCCTGTGCCGGCGGTGGTGTCAGTAACACCGACGCCAACACCGCACAAAACAACGTGCCGCGTCGAAACCAAAGCGCCACAAATGGCAGACACAGAAGCACCAGTAGTGGCCCCTGCTCGTGCCATAGGTCGGTGGCAAACTGTTGTTCATTTAACGCCGCCGAATAGTCACCCAGTGGACGGGATAACAACGATTCAATCTCCGCATCACTGAGTGTCGTGTCGAATAAGGTGCCGCCACCGTCGGCGGCGATGTCCTCGAGCAACGCGCGGTTGACCGACGCCATGACCATTTCGCCACGTCGATCGCGCAGAAATTCACCGCGGGTATCCCGCACTAGCCCACCCTGAGCGGTACCGACTGCGATCAGCGACACACGATGCCCCACCTCGCGCGCCTCACGCGACGCAGTACGCGCATCACTCTCGTCGGACACGCCATCGGTAATCACCACAATTTCGCCCGGTTCACCGCCAGCTTGATCCAGCAACCGCGTCGCCATTTGAATGGGCGGTGCCAGACGACTGCCCTGACTGGGCATTGTGCGCGGCGTAAGACTCGGTAGCATTGAGACGATGGTGCGCGTGTCGTCGGTAAGCGGTGTTACTAAAAACGCGTCCCCAGCAAACGCCACAAGTGCGGTTTGGCCGTCGCGGCGCTGTCGCAACACATCCCGCAATTTAATTTTCGCGACCTGCAGACGTGTCGGCAGGATATCCTGGGCCGTCATCGACTGTGATAAATCGAGCGCGATCACCACCGGGTGCTGCTGCGTAAAAACCGGCTGAGGGAGCTGCTCCCAAGCCGGTCCGGCGAGAGCAACAATCAGCAACCCGGTAAGCCAGTATGCCGGCCACCGACGACGCGTTTCGCCGTCAACAGACGTGGTGAGAACGAAACGCTGAAGCGCCGGGTCTACCAGCCGTGCCCAGGCACCGCGTTGCGCCTGTGCACGCCGTCCAAGCCAATACAGCGCCGGCAACAACAACAAAGCGAGCAGTACCCAAGGACGCAAAAAGTGAAAGGCGCTTAGGGTCGACAAATCGAAGAGGCTCACGCGGACTGCCTCCTCGGAAAACCATGCCAACTCTGACGCAATAGAAACAACAGTGCCGTCAACAGCAACGCTGCGGTAAGCGGGTAGTGAAACAACGAACGAGATGGACGAAAGCCCGCCGTTTCATGACTGACCGGCTCCAGCTCGTCGAGCAAGGCATAGATGTCCGCCAACTCCTGCGCATCGCGCGCTCGAAAATAGCGACCGCCCGTGGTGTTCGCGATCGTCTGCAGCGTGCGCTCATCGAGGCTAGAGGTGCGCGCTCCCTGACCTCCGAAAATACTCGCAAATGAGCGAGGATCCGCGCCGATGCCCACCGTATAAATGGTTAAGCCCTCCACGGCGGCGAGTTGCGCGGCTTTGAGCGGATCGACAGCGCCCGCCGTGTTGGCCCCATCTGTCAGCAGAATGAGGGTTTTCTTTTGAACATCGTTCTCGCGCAAGCGTTTGATGGCCAGACCGATGGCATCGCCAATCGCCGTTTCACTGCCGGCCATTCCAACAAACGACTCATCGAGCAGTTGCGCAACCGTGCGGCGATCAAAGGTGAGCGGCGTCTGCAGATAGGCGCGTCGGCCGAACAGGATCAAACCCATCCGATCGCCAACGCGTCGCTCAATAAAATCGCCCGCTACGCTTTTCGTCGCGGCTAGCCGTGTAACTTGGCGTCCACTCAGACGGAAATCGCGCAACCGCATACTGCCAGACACATCAACGGCCATCATCAGATCACGGCCGGCCACCGGCAGCGGCCGCGGATCGCCAAGCAGTTGGGGCCGGCTCGCCGACACCACCAACAGTAGCCAGATGAGCGACGCCAACAGAAGGAAAAACAGATTGCGCGCCGGCGACCAGGTTTCGCCCTCACCATGCAGTTGCTCGGCGAATGCGGTGCGCAGCGCCGACTCGGTGAGCGGCGTGCGGCCTTTGAGCAACCACCGCGCTAGCAGCGGCAGCGGCAACAGAGCAAATACCCACCACCATTCGAACTGCAGCGTCATCCTTTCACCCGCGGCAAGGCGCGAATCCATCGGCGACATTCGTTGACTAACTCGCACGCATCGAGTTGGGCTGTCTGTCGATAGATATCGCGCGCCAACACCTCGCGCATCGCATCACTAAAGGAAAAACCGCTACCAGTCGACTGCAATCGATCCAGCCAGGCGTCTCCCGCCAACTTCGCGACCTGCGTTCGCGGCTGCAGTGTGAGCAAGGTACGTTTTAGCAACACATTGATCTCTCGAGCAAGGCGATGCGAATCACCATGCGACTGATAGCGCCTATCCAACTCTCGCAACGTCTTCATCGCGGCGCGATGCACAGCATATTGTCGATACCGACGCCACATGAACCAGCCGGTTGCCAGCAGTAAAAGCATCACCACCCAGTAACCCCAGGCCAACGGCCACCAGCTGATCGCATCAGGAAGATGAATGTCGCGCAAGGCTTCCAGCGGATCGCTCATGTTGGCTTACCGCAGGGCGCGCAGCACGACGGACGACACCTCATCACGCGTGCACACGTCAATGCATGTGGCTTGAATTTTTGCAGCCGCACGATGCACATGCGCGCGGCGCGCGTTGAATGAGGCCTGGTAGTCGGATCGGCGCGCACGACCGCGGCTGTCCATCGCCAGCACGTCGTCGCCCGACGTCACCGCGTAAACACCGGGCGGCGGTAACTCAGCTTCGAGGGGGTCGTACACAAAAAACAACAACAACGTGTTGTGTTGCGCCAGCTTCATTAATTGACGTTCGGTCGCCTCATCGAAATCGCGCCAGTCCGTCGCAATCACCAGCAAACTACCGGGCCGACTCACGCGAAATATCCGCTGGAGTTTGTCGCGCAGGTGTTCGCCTTGCAAAGCCGATGGCGGTCGTCGTTCGCCCGACTGATCGACCGTCCAATTGTCGGCGCGACTGACATCGTGAATCCAATTGAGAATGGCGCGCTTACCGCGTGCAGGCCGTCGCTCGAGTCGCTGTCGCCCACCGAATACGACGCCACCTACGCGATCACCGTGGGCAAACGCCGCCCAACCCACCATCGCGAGCGCGTGCGCCGCAACCACTGCTTTAAAACGTCCCTGTGTCGCAAACTGCATGGCCGCCCGCACGTCGAGGCACAAATAGACCGGGCGTTCACGCTCCTCGCGGAACAACTTGGTGTACGGGGTGCCAGTTCGCGCCATGACCCGCCAATCCAGATTGCGTCGATCGTCCCCATGCTGATAGCGCCGCGATTCTTCGTAGTCCATACCACGACCTTTGAACGTGGATAGGCGATTTCCCGTTTGCTTGCTGCGCACGAGCCCTGAAGACATGTCGATACCTCCAGCAAAATGCCGAAGATGGATCAGGTCCGCGCTACTTACGCGAACCCGTGACAGAGCCGTGTCTTCTTTGCTCGCCGATTGCATCACGTTATGGCACACCCACACGCTCGAGAATGGCGTGGATCATGTCGTCGGTGGTAATGCCTTCGGCCTCGGCCTCGAAGTTTAGAATCACACGATGGCGCAGCACATCGGGCGCCATCGCCTGCACATCTTCCGGCGTCACAAAATCACGCCCTTCGAGCCAAGCATGTGCACGCGCGCAACGATCGAGCGCGATGGTCGCGCGAGGGCTTGCGCCAAACTGTATGGCCCGCTTGATGTCATCGCCATAGGCGCTGGCATCGCGTGTTGCCAGCACAATATTGAGAATGTAATCCTCAAGCTCATCGGACATATGCAGCCCAAGAACCGCCTGCCGAGCCGTAAAAATGACGTCCTGGCTCACGGTGAGTGACTCAGCTTCCGTTCCTTCATGGGCCGCAATGGCCTCGAGTCGATTCAGGCGCAGAATCTCACGCTCGGCATCGCCATCGGGGTAGCCAATTCGAACATGGATCAAAAAACGATCCATTTGCGCCTCCGGCAACGGATAGGTGCCTTCCTGTTCTATCGGGTTTTGCGTGGCCATCACCAGATACAATCTGGGCAGAGGGTACGTCTCCGAACCGACGGTAATCTGCCGCTCTTCCATCGCCTCCAGCAGCGCAGACTGTACTTTTGCCGGGGCACGGTTGATTTCATCGGCAAGGATCAGATTGTGAAAAAGCGGTCCGGATTCGAACTGGAAACGCCCTTCATTCGGCCGGTAGATCTCCGTACCGGTCAGGTCCGCAGGTAGCAGGTCCGGGGTGAATTGGATGCGCTGAAAGTCGCCTTCAAGTCCGTTACCCATCACTTTGATCGCGCGGGTTTTGGCCAAACCTGGGGCGCCCTCAACCAACAGGTGTCCATCACAGAGCAGCGCGATCAGCAGACGATCGACCAGCTGTTCTTGACCCAGAATGAAACGCGAAATGTAACTCTTAAGTTCTTGTATTTGTTGCATAATTATTCGCTAATAAAAAACTACGCACAGTGTAATGCAGTGTGCGCCTAAGGCCAAGACCCTCACCCGTAACCGATGCGGCGGGTCCTCGTATCGTTGCGGCTCAAGCGTTTGATAAAGCGGCTGGGAGTGAGTTCCCGGTGTGGGCAATCGGAAGTGGGCATCATCGACCAGGCGAGCTCAGGGTGCGATGACCTCAATGTGCGTGGTGACCGAATTGGCGATAAAGCACTCTTCGTGCGACAGATGGTGCATTTTCTCAATCTGTTCCGGCGTCACCGACACCTCCGGTGCGAAGGTGATCTGCGGGCGCAGCGCCACGTGCGTGACAGCTAGCCGGCCCTGATCGTTCTTGCTCATGGTGCCGACCGCCTCGTCCGTATAGGCCAACACGCGCAATCGCTTGCGTGACGCGATGGCCAAAAACGTGAGCATATGACACGACGCGATGGCCGCGACGAGCGCCTGCTCGGGATCCGCGAGCTTACGCTCTCCGAGGTATTCCGGCGCCGAAGACGCGCGGATCGGTTGTTCGCTCAACACCCAATCGTGATTGCGCGAATAATCATCGTAAGCAAACGAGTCGCCAGAGAGGGACCATTGAATTGACGCGGTATGGGTCGACACGAAAAAAGCCTAGTAACGTTCACCGTTGTTTTGTGCCACTTTACTCTCTCGGTAGTGGGCCAAAATGTCTTCCAGTGAATATTCGGGCGTGTAACCGAACGTCTTCTCGAACGACGAACCGTCGATAATGACCGAGTATTTAAAATAGTTGATCAAAAACGCTGGAAACGCCTTCCATCGCATAAAGCGGCTGATGGTTTGCGGCAAAACGGGTGGAATAGACGGAAGATACAACGGCCGGCAACCCGCTTCCTTGAGTACGGCCGCATAGTCCGACCACTCTTTTGGCGCGACGTTATAAATACCCGGTACGTTTTTTTCAAACGCCAAGGTCACAGCACGCGCCATGTCATAGATGTGAACAAACTGCATCATTGGCGAAAAGCCGGCTAACACCGGTGCGACGGGTCGCGCCAACAACAGACTCATGGTGTTGTTCACTTCCGGTCCCGTGATGTGACACGGCCGCAATATGGTCATGTTCAATTCGCGGTGTTTCCACAAAAACACGTTGGCCAAATTTTCCAGTTCAACAGAATCGACCAGGTCTTTGGTCAAACCCACCGCTTTGAGCGGCGCGCTTTCGTCTAACAGCACCGGGTTATAGGGACTGGCGCCATAAACGAAAAAAGTTGAGAGGACGATGACACGCTCAATGTCATACTTGACGCACAAGTTGAGCAGGCGTTGTGTGCCTAACACATTGGCGTTGTACCGGCGTTCAGGGGTCGTTTCGTCAGACTCCATGCGGCCCAAATGGATAACGCCGTTCACCGAATGCTGACGAAAAATATCTTCAAACTGCCGCTTATTAAAATCGCCAACGTATGCCGGTATGTCATCGCCCAGTTCTGGAGGTCGCCGAAAGTCCACCGCGACGATGTGGTACTGATCTTTCAGACGACCGATTACTTCACGCGCCAGCGATCCCGCTGCACCGGTCACCATGACAGTAGCCTTTTCCGTCTTACGTGACGCGGCCTTTTTCGCCGGCGCCCGCTTCTTTTTCCTCGACGGCTTCGTTTGCTTCGCGGGTTTTCGGTCGCGTTTTTTTTCGGGCGTGTCGGCGTTAGTGGCGCTCATCAGTAGACGCTCGTACGATCGTTCAAACCGTCTTCGATCAGTGCATTGATGTGCGACTTGACCGTTTCGACGTGCGCCACCACCTCGTCCTCACTGTCGACCGATCCTTCAAAGGTGAGCGGTTTGCCAAAGTTAAGCGTGACGCGCGCCGGAAGCGGTAGTGGAAAGGCGAGCGGAAAATAGGGAATGCCCAGTAGTTTGGCCAGCGGCTTTATGTTGCCGGCGCTCGGCATGGTTTCCTCACACCCCACTACGCCAACCGGCAGGATGGGTGTGTTGTGTTTGAGTGCCAGATGCATAAACCCTGTGCCAAAACGCTGCAATTGATAGCGGTCCGCATACGGTTTGCCCGAACCTCGAATGCCTTCTGGAAAGACAACGATGCAGGCCTCGTGTTCGAGCATGCGCGAGCAATTGACCGGATCACCGATCACCGCACCCATATGATTGAGCGCATTGCCGACAAACGGCACCGTTGGAAAAAAACGCTCGATCATGGCGCGAGGCGCCCGCGCACCATGCGGATTGGTCGACAGCGCCATGCCGATGAGCAAGCCATCCATCGGTAGCTGCCCGCTGTGGTTGGCAATCACCAATAAACGACCTTTCGTCGGCACATTTTCAAGCCCATTGGCTTGCACACGAAAATAGTCATCGTATAGACGTTTGCAGACGGCGAAACTGAGCCAGGATCGCTCTTTGTCCATGCCCCATGGGTCGCGCTTGAACTCACCGGGCGCGCGAGGAATGCTCGCCAACTGTTCAGCCATTTCCGGCGGCAAGATTCGGTCTTTAATCGCTTTTCCCAAACTCATCATGGACTCCGTGCACAGGCCTTTAGTTTATACGCGCCCACTCACGACGGCGCAACACGAACGGCCGTGTGGCGCGCTGCGACATGACAAAAACGTTAGGATACCTCGGACGACCGGCAGGCGTCGTAGGTGAACGACACCACCTCGCGAATCCAGTCGGACACCAGCCGGTTAGCCGCCTCTACTCCGCTGGCCGGATCGCCTGACGCGGCCCGTGTGAGCGTGAATTGCTGGGTGGCCAGCACACGATTGGGATTGACCGAAAAAACCCGCACATTGGCATCGAATTCCACGCGCGACTGAGTCGCATCACGCGATTCGAAGCGTTGTATTAAACGCACGTCGTTGACTTCGACGCGAAACCGTGTGGGCGCCAGAGCCGGTGCGGTAATCACGTCGCCAAATCCTCTGTGCGACGCAAAGGCACGATGCAACGGTTGTCGCAACAGTCGCGGCACGGCATCAGCCCAACGTGCATACGCAAAATAATCGATTTCAAAGGGTGCCGTGCTGTAGGCCATACGCGACGTTCGAAAGCCGGGCGCGCCAAACGCGTCCCCCACCTCCAGACTCTGACACACCGTATCGCTGGCAACGTCGTCACGAATCATAGGGTCGAGTGTGTAAATCTGCTCGCGCGAATCGTCTTTGGCACCAAACGTTGGCAATAACGCACAGCCGGACACCGTCATCACCGCCGTCGCGAGCACCAGCCATTCGAATCGTCTCATCACTCCTCTCCAGGTCCGGGTTCAGGGGTAGGACCGCCAAACAGCACGCGACTGGGATCATCTTGAAGCGATTCACTGACTTCGCGAAGGTTGGCCGCCGTCATTTTCAGCTCCTGAATGAGCTGTGTGGCCTGAGGAAACGCGCTGGCCGTAAAGGCACGCACGTCGCCACCGCTCGCGGCCACCGTATTTTGCAAATCGGCACTCGTCGCCTGCAGCGTCTCACCGGTTTGCGCCAAACTCAGCGCCATCTGTTCGAGCGCCGTCGCGGAGCGTACAAACTGGTCAACCAAAATCGGTAAGTCGGTGGTCGCAGCGTCAACTTTATTGATCAAACGCGCGGTATCGTTCATCAACGCCGACAGCTCATTGGCGCGCGCATTCAGTGTGGCAGTCAGCTGCTCGGTATTAGCAAGGGTAGCGGCCACACTGGCCTGGTTCTGTTCGTTGAGCAGCAGACCCAGTCGATCACTCGTGGCGATGATGCTGGCAAACAACTCCGATACGCTGTCATCCAGTCGCATGAGTAGTGACGGCCGACTCGCGATGATCGGGTAATCGTCCGCATCATCTTGTGGCAAGAGCAGCCCAGCCGCTTGCGACCCTCCAGTCAGATTAATGTTGGCGATGCCGGTGATACCCTGCAGCTCGAGCGTCGCCACGGTGTCGGTCTTGACCGGTGTGTCCTCAAGCACCAACAGCACAATTCGCACACGCTCCGGATTATCAGGATCGAGTCCGACCTCGCTCACCCGTCCGACACTCACCCCTTTGTATTTAACGTCAGCATCGACATTTAATCCTGATACCGACTCGGTCATGTACACCAAATAGCCTGCGTAGTCGCGCGGGGGGCCACCGGTTGTGAGCCACAAAAGACCGGCGATAAGCGCCGCGCCCAACAACAGGACAAAGACACCAACCAGTATGTAGCTAGAACGAGGCGTCATGATGTCAGCCCCGCCGGCGCGAAAAACTCGGCGACCTCGGGATACTCGGATTGCGCCAGACGTGACGGCGTATCACAGGCGAGCGCTATTTTCCGTCCGAGAAAGACCGCGCGGTCCGCTACGTTCATTAGTGAGTTCATATCGTGCGTAATCATAACAATTGTCAGGCCAAGCAGCTCTTTGAGCTGCAAAATTAGTTCATCGAGTGCGCGGGCACTCACCGGATCCAGTCCGGAGCCTGGTTCGTCGAGGACCAGAAGCTCCGGATCGAGCGCAATAGCCCGTGCTAATGCCGCCCGTTTTTTCATGCCACCGCTGAGC
This sequence comes from Pseudomonadota bacterium, assembly GCA_039028935.1. NCBI lineage: Bacteria > Pseudomonadati > Pseudomonadota > Pseudomonadota bacterium. The sequence continues at coordinate 26,994 of JBCCHD010000011.1, forward strand.
TCAGCCGGCATAAGCGGCGCCACGCTGACATCGAGGTTGGACAACTTGAGTTTGATCGCGGCGAGTTCGTCAATGAAGGCGTCGTCGAGTTTGGTGTGTTCGCGAAGCGGAACACCGACGTTTTCAAGCACCGATTTATCGGAAAACAGCGCACCATATTGAAACATTACGCCAATGCGTTTACGCAAGCGCAGTGATTCGATTTCGCCAAGACGGGTCACCTCTTCGCCGAACACTTTGATGGATCCAGCGGTGGGCTGCGACAGCATCACGATATGACGCATAACGGTCGACTTACCGCTACCGCTGCCGCCGACAATCGCAAACACTTCGCCTCGTCGAATGTTGAACGTCACGCGGTCGTGCACGACTTTATCGCCAAAACGGGTCACAACATCGCTAACTTCGACCAGATTGTCGTTACTGGACATGGTTATATCCCAAGCTTGCTGAAGACAACCGAGAACAGCGCGTCGGTGACGAGCACCAGAAAAATGGCTTGCACCACACTGATCGTGGTTTGATGCCCCACTTGCTCGGCACCCGCCTGAACTTCAAAGCCTTGATAACAACCCACCGCGGCGATCATCAATGCAAATACCGGCGCTTTTCCTACGCCTACGATGACGTCCGTGGGCGACACGGTCTGTGTCACGCGGTCAACAAAAATGGCAAAGCTGACATCAAGCAGACTATTGGCCATCACCATGCCGCCCAGAAGACCCATGATATCGCCAAACACAGTGAGCAGTGGCAGCGCTACGAGCAACGCAAAAAATTTGGGCAAAGCCAACTCTTCGACCGGTGAAATGCCCATCGTGCGCAATGCATCAATCTCTTCGGTGACTTTCATCGTGGCGATTTGAGCGGTGTACGCCGACCCGGTTCGCCCCGCCACAATGATCGCTGTGATCAGGGGCGACAGTTCACGCACCATGGCCAGGCCGACAAAATCAGCGGTATAAATGCTAGCCCCGTAAGTCGACAGCGCGATACCCCCTTGGTAGGCGATAACAATACCCAGCAAAAATGTGAGTAGACCCACGATCGGCAGCGCGTCAAATCCACCCTCCTCGATGTGTTTGACCACCGAAGACCAACGCAACTGAGCGGGCGTTAGCGCAATACGCAGTGATGACATGGTGAGCCGCCCGATGAAGGCCAGAAACGCCAGATAGCCGTTGGCGGTCGAGTAGGTATCGCGTCCAATATGCTCCAGAAAACCGGGGTGCTCTTCGTGCGGGATATCGGATTGATGCACGCCATGCGACGCTACCAGCTCCATCAGTCCGGCGTGATTTGCCGACAGACCCACGAGCGATACCGTCTGGTGCTGCTCTAAGACTTGTATTGAGCGGGTGAGGTACCACGCGCCGGCGGTATCCAACGAGGCAATCCCCGATGCGTCGATGATCAGCGCATCGTCATTGCGAAAAGCGTCAAGTGCACGGGTGAGCGAGGGTAACGACTCGGCTCGCCAATGGCCCTCGAGCGTCAACGTGTGGCCGTGCTGTTGAATAGTAGGGTCAGTGTCGCGCGCCATGACTTCCTGGTATCCGTGATTGCGACACGCCGCTCGACCGCGATTTAGGTCAGTAGATTGCGCGTCGGTCCGTACAGACTCTCATCGCCCCGATTGTCCACGCACCCCGCACAGCGCTAGTCGGTGGGTAACGTATCAAGTCCCGACATATTGGCGTAATAGTCCGCGAGGTTTTTGAGCTCCTGGTCACTCAGATCTTTCACCAGCGGCATCATAATCGCATTCGCACGCTCGCCTGAGCGATAGTCCTTCAGCGCATGAAGTAAGTAACTGCGGTATTGACCGGCCAGATTGGGAAAATCAGGCGAAATCGAGATGCCTTCGGCACCATGGCAGGCCGCACAAGTTTTGGCCAACTCTTCACCGGAACGCGCGGGCTTGACCGGTTGTGCGTCATCCGTATCGGCGCTGTCGGCACTCCAGGCGGCACCGGCGTAGGCGAGTAAGAAGACCGCGATCAACGATTTGAGACGAATTGACGGACGGTTCACGTTATATCCCCTCATTTCAGTGACTCGATATAGGCAGCGATGTCATCAATGTCCTGATCGGACAGCGCGCTGGCCTGGGAATGCATGGTGGGGTGCTTACGTTCACCGGAACGATAGGCACGCAGTGACAGCGCGATGTAACTTCCGTGTTGGCCTTTGAGTTTCGGCACGCGAAACGTCGGATACGTGTTCTTGTAGCCCTCGATGCCGTGGCAGCCAATACATGTTTCGGCTTTGATTCTGCCGGCCTGCGCGTCACCCTCGGCCAAAGCGACCGGAGGAGCGCCCATTGTGGCCGCTAGCAATACCGCTAAGATACTGATTCTCAATAACATTCAGAGTGTCCCGTTCGATGGTCAGGATGGGAGACAGGCGCTCCTCGTGCAGCGCGGTAAGAGAATACCACTGTCGGTGATCAAAGCGTAGTTTCAACGGCGTCATCGGAACACTAATCGGCGGCGCATCAATGCGCTGAGCGCCGCAGAACGGGCGACTATTGGGGGCTAGTCCGAAACTTGATCGCGCCCTTTTTCCTTCGCTCGGTATAGGGCTCTATCCGCCTTGGCCATCAAACTCTCGAGCGTGTCGTCATCGTCGAGCGACGCCAAGCCGATCGACACGCTCACACCGGGACAGTTGTTGACGGTTGTGGCCAACTTTTTGCTCGCCTGGTGCAAGCCCGCCCGTACGCGGCTGGCAATGTCACGGGCTTCATCAATGCTGACGCCCGGCAGTAGCACCACAAACTCGTCACCGCCATACCGCGCGATGAGGTCGTCGCTACGAAAATGATCGATCAGCGACTCGGCGACCGCGCCCAGGGCCAGATCCCCCACCAGATGACCGTACTGATTGTTGAAGGCACTGAAATGGTCGATGTCAACGACGGCAAACGCAGCCGGTTGGCCGTTGATCTGCGCCCGGGCAAGTTCGCGGGTAAAGAAGTCTTCCATCCATCGGCGATTGTTGAGCCCGGTCAGCGCGTCGGTAAATGACTTCTTTTGAAAGTGGCGAATGATCACGGCACTGTCGGCGATAATGGCGTTGTCGGAACGCAATCGCCCGCTCAAAATCACGAGCAAATTCCGCGCGATGGCGTGACTCGCACCAACCATCGCCCAAAGAATGTCGTGCGAGATAACCAGCACGTGTGATGCCTCGGCGGCAACCACATACGCCGAGGGTGTGCGGCCCTCGATCATGGACATCTCGCCCGCACACTCGCCCGGAGCAAGGCGTGTTAACGGGGCACGTTCAAGCGAATCAAGCCGCACTTCAAGTGAACCATTAATCAAGACAAACAGACGGTTATTGGCCGCATCCGGCGTGAGCAGCACTTCTCCGGCCGGCACGGATTGAATCTCACACCCGTTGAGGTAATGGGCCACACTATCGGGCGTGACGGCATCAAACAGTGCCGCATCGCTGAAGAAGGTCGAATTAAGCGAATGTAACGTCGAGAGTTTCATCGGTGATACCATCCGTTGCGCGGCCGGGGCCGGTGCGCTCGCCGTCGTGTGCGGGTCTGTGGTGTGCATGCTCATGTTGCCGGTCCGTGCTCCAGAGTGAGATTGCTTGCGTATTTGAGAATCATGTCCTTTACCACCTATTCGCGTGACGCCAAGGCGGACCGCGTTGTCCTTAAAACCGATCTGTTCGGCGCCGTCTATCGCGTTCATCCGTCGAACAGCGCGAACGGCGACACCGTCATCGTGCGAGACCTCAGCACCGCACGATGGTGGCTGCGCCCCTTGGCTCGTCGTTTAGCGGCTCGCGAAGCGCGGGCGTTGGCCGCTCTGCCAAACTCCTCGGCGCTCCCGAGTTTGCTCGACTGGGACGGCATTCGCCTCACCCGATCGTTTGTCGACGGCCAACCGCTACAGGCCGCCAAACCGCACGACGCAAGGTACTTTAAAAGCGCGCGCGTACTGCTTCGCGCGCTCCACAGAGCGGGCGTTGTTCATAACGACAGCGCCAAGGAGCCTAACTGGCTGGTGCGGCCCGACGGCACTGCCGGATTGGTTGATTTCCAGCTCGCGGGCGTCTTTGCTCAACGCACACAATGGTTTCGTCAGCTCGCCATGGAAGACATTCGCCACCTACTCAAACACAAACGCAGCTATGTGCCCCATGCGCTCACCGCCCGTGAGCAGCGCATCCTCGCCACACCCGCCTGGCATTCCAGGCTTTGGCGCCAGACGGGCAAGCGACTGTATTTGTTTATCACTCGACGCCTGCTGAAATGGCGCGATCGGGAGGGTGCAAATGATCGACAACTCTAACGCCCTCACACGCCCTTACTGATCGTCTCCCTTGCGCTCGTGGTCACCGATATCCTGATCGGTTAAGGCATCCCCCTTCTCGTCGGTGTCGTCCGGTTGTGTGGTCTTACTCGAGCCTGACTGCAACTGCGAAACGATCGCTTTGAGATGACGCTCAATTTCCGAGCGTGGCATGGATCCATCCAGACCTCGAAGCCCAGCATTCTCATCGTATTGGGATTCATCAAACACGGTGAGTCGATAACAGCGTGTGGAGGGCCAGCGCGCTTTGAGCGATCGCAATATCTCAACACCGTCTTGTTTGAGCAGCGCCGACGCCATCAGCACGATGTCCGGCGACTCGCCATCGAAGTCCGTGAGCTCATCGATATTTGTGAGTACGCCCGTCAGCTCGAGTGCCGGTAGGGTGTGCGCAAAATGTGTTAGTGGCAGAAGAAAATGATCGTTCTCATCTACCACGAGTAATCGTATGGTCGTCATGCACTTTTTTATTGTTCGCTCGCGTCGCAACCCGTGCTTAGCGATTCGCCTTGAACCCGACGTCGCTCCTTGCGACGCCTCTCCACAACAGAAACATCACATGAGAATGCTTCTTAATTGCAGTGTAAAAGCGCAAACGTTAAATGACAGCGTTTGATTTGTTTGGGAATAGATTCCCCTTCTTAAGGTATCAATTTGTTTATTTTACAGTCAGTTAAAACTCCTTTGGAGAACTGGGAAAAAGTCCCCAGAGCCAAATGCGCAAACCGGTATTGATTCGGTGGGCGTGAGGGCCCGTTAACTGTGCGCCGACAGCAATCCCACGCGTATCGAATACTTCACTAAACCGGCGACATCGCGTATGCCGAGCCGATCCATCAGTTGAGCCCGATGCGTTTCGACCGTTTTGACACTCACCGCAAGCATATCGGCGATTTCACGCGTCTTATTGCCCTCAACAACCAGTTGCAATATTTCGCGTTGGCGAGGCGTGAGTCGATCGAGCGAGCTGGTGCCGCCACCTGGCGACTCGAGATGTCGCAAGACGCGCATCGCGTCGATATTGTTGCCCAGATAGCGATCGCCACGTGCGACGGTATTGATCGCCAGCTCGAGCTCGGAGGCCGCCGCATCTTTGACCAGATATCCACAGGCACCATGTCTCAACGCCTGCACAATGTGTTCTTCATTTGCAAACATCGACAGCATGAGCACCTTCACATCCGGATGCGATTTACTGAGCCGGGACGTCGCCTCAAGACCGTTCAGACCTGGCATCGTAATGTCCATCACCACCACATCAACCGGTGTTTGTCGCACAAACTGTAGCGCCTGACGACCGTTGCTCGCTTCGCCCACCACCTCAATATGCGGTGTATCCGCTAGTAGTGACTTCAATCCGGATCGAACCATGGCATGATCTTCTGCAAGTAAAACTGTTACTGACATTTCCTTGACCTCTTCCAATTATTGGTTTGTTGGTATCCTTATGCGGACTCGGCATCCGCGTCCTTCAATTGAGTCCAAATTGAACTCACCACCCACCAGCGCGACTCGCTGCTGCATGTTTTCTAGCCCGACGCTGCTTTCGCCCGAAGCCGACCGCAACACCTTTTGCGCATCGAAACCGACGCCAAAATCCTCCACCACGAGTTCCAACGTATCGTTACGATGGCTCATCGAGATGTGTATTTCTTCTGACTGACTGTGACGCATAGCGTTGGCCACAGCCTCCTGAACAATTCGAAAACACTCGACTTCGACGATGCTAGGCAAACGCTGCTCCAGCTCCTGGGCAAAGACTTCCACACGCAGGCCCGTCAGCTCCGACTGCCGTGCCCCAAACCAGTTGAGTGCCGCCGGAAGACCCAGGTCTTCGAGCATCGCCGGGCGTAAGTCCAATGACAGCGATCGCAAATGCGCCAAGACTTTGTCGACGGTATCCATCGAGACATCGAGTCGCGAACGAATATCGTCGGTCTCGGCACTATGCCGAACGCCGTGCAAACCGAGTCGTAAGGCGGTGAGAAGTTGACCGATCTGGTCGTGCAGTTCTTGTGCGATGCGCCGACGTTCGGATTCTTGAGCGCGAATGAGCTTGCGAGAGAGCCTCGCTAATCGCTCGGTGTACTGTTGACGGCTGAGTTCGGAGACGACGCGCGACGTCACGTCGTATCCTTCAATGAGGTAGTCGTTGTCCTGCTTGGACAAACAGAGCTCCATCCACACGCTCTCACCGTTTGAATGATTCAAACGACCGGGCATGTATTGCTTTTCCGTGCTCGCCAGCGATTGCATACAGCGTTTTAGTTCCCTTTCAAACTCAGCCTGTTCAGACCAACCCGATAATGACCAGACCACACGCCCCAGTTGGGCGGGCTCGGCACATCCAGTCATCAATCGTCCGGGGTCATCGATTTCCCTAATGACCCCACCACCGTCAAATCGAATCAGCAACCCCGCGCCGTGCTCACGAACTCGCACACGCAGCGGTAAGTCGCTACTGTCCCCGCCATAGGCGCGGTGCACAACAAACGGTCGATCATCCAGCAATAACGCGTAGCACCCGGCAAACTCATTGCTATCGCCGAGACTCACGAGCCGCGCTTCGGTGCGATGGCCCTGATGGCGCGCATCGATGAGCTCAACCGGCACGCGATACACGTTATTGCGCGCTTCAGGAAGACCGACGTTCATGAGTGCCGCGTACGTTTCCGCCGATAAGTAGCGGCGAATATTACGGTTCTCAGAAAAAGTATCGATGCGCAGCAAACTGAGCATGGCATCGTTAACGTATCGTATCGTTCCCGTATCGCTGATCACGACAATCGGATCGGAAACAACAGAAAGCAGATTCAGCAAGGGTTTTTCCCGCTGTACATATCCATTGTGCTCACTCTTCGTATTGAGTGTGTGCCTGTAGCAAACCGACCACGTGACCAACTGGCCTGTGTAGATCGACGTTACCTCGGAAAGATGAGCTTGCGATGAAATTCGCGTGCTGTCCACCCGATCAATGGCTATGACCCCTCGCTTTTCCTCCACGTTCTGCGGTTTTATACTGTCATCCGACTAATCGCTTCGATTAATCCAAACACTGATAGGAGCTAATGGTTGATTCTAAGCATGCAGGCCAGCGTTTGCCCTCCGGGTATACCCTTGTTTTTAGCTCTTTTTTTGTTTTTTATCGCAAAATTCACGCGATTTATCGGGTAGTTACACAGGAACCCCCACTATGCCCTCCTCTGAGAATTTCGACCCTTCCCGTATTTGTGCTTCGAGCGATCGCCGTTATGGCATTCGCGCCTCACTCAAAGCCCACGACGGCTTTGACGCGCTGATGGGCGCAGACTGGGAGACCACACGCTGGTACGCCACCGCCCAAGAACGCGACCGTGTATTGGCCACCATTGGCCAACGGCACGCGTTTTCTCGCATTGGTGACGCACCGGCTGTGATCTACCGAGCTGTTGATCGCGACGGCGTCGGCGAAAATTGACGATGGCTCGACCAGCGCTGTTCAATCTGACCCTAGAGGCGCTACCCGTGGTGGTCAGCGACCACGTCCGCTGGGGGGACATGGATGCCTATCAGCATCTGAACAACACCCTGTTTTTTCGGCTCTTTGAGCAGGCTCGAATGGCTTACTTCGAACGCATCCACTTCAGCTCGCCCGGCGACAACGATCAGATCGGCCCGATTTTGGCGCACACCGAGTGCCATTTTCTAAAACCGCTGACGTATCCGCAGGCGCTCCAAATTGGCACGCGCGTTAGCCACCTCGATCGCGATTGGCTAACCATGGACTACGGCTTGTTTTTCTCCGCCGATGGTCAAGCGCGGCTCGCCGCCTGTGGCACGGGCAAAATCGTCTGCTATGACTACGCCAACGGTAAGCGCTGCGATTTGCCGGACAGCGTCGTCGCGAGCATCGAGGCCCTCGAAAAAAGCTAGCGCGCCCGGGGGTCTATCGCCCCGACGACACGACGGGTCGAGCGGATCTTTGAATCCGTTGGATCAAGTGCGATCGCGCAGCGCGGTGCGATCCGTTTATCGGTCGATGCCGGCACCGCGCGCCAGCCACTTTGACACGACCGGCGTTTGGCAACGACCGTTTCGCCGGCGAAAACACCGCCCGGGCTCATTGCCGACCTGAAACAGCCGCCGTGTCCGTGCACGTGCGGGAGGAAACCGGCTGGCGTCCGCCCGGTGCGCAGCGGTATTATGGCGCTATCGCTGCGACGTCCGGTCGCACAGCATTCTTTTTCTTCTGAGGTACACCATGATCAACATCCCATCCGATGGACAGAAAATTACGCTTGAGAACGGCCGACTGGTCGTGCCCGACAACCCGATCGTGCCCTTTATTGAAGGCGACGGTACCGGCCCGGATATCTGGCGGGCGGCCGTGCGCGTACTCGACGCCGCTGTCGACACCGCTTACGGGGGCGCGCGCAAGATTCATTGGATGGAAATTTATGCCGGCCAAAAAGCCAATGACAACTTCAATTCCTGGTTACCGGACGAAACCGTGCAGGCCTGCCGCGACTATCTGGTGTCGATCAAAGGACCCCTAACCACACCGATCGGGGGTGGCATCCGCTCCTTAAACGTCGCACTGCGCCAGCTCCTTGATCTCTATGTCTGCCTACGACCGGTGCGCTGGTTTGCTGGCGTGCCGTCGCCGGTGCGCAAACCCAACGAGGTCGACATGGTGATCTTCCGAGAAAACACCGAAGACATCTATGCGGGCGTCGAATTCGAATCCGGCTCCGACACCAATCGCCAGTTTTTAAACCTCTTCAAAGAGCACTTTCCGAAGGAATACAGCAAGATTCGTTTTCCGCTCACCTCGGGCATCGGCATCAAGCCCGTGTCAGAAGAAGGCACCAGCCGCCTGATTCGTGCCGCGCTGCGTTACGCGATCGACAATGACCGTAAAAGCCTGACGCTCGTACACAAAGGCAACATCATGAAGTTCACCGAGGGCGCCTTTCGCAATTGGGGCTATCAAGTTGCGGCAGAAGAATTTGCCGATCACACCTACAGCTGGGATCAATACGATGCAACGGCTGCAGAGAAAGGTAAAGACGCCGCCAATGCAGAGCAATCCGCCGCGCTCGCCGACGGCAAAATCCTGGTGAAAGACGTGATTGCGGACATCACCCTTCAACAGGTACTCACTCGCCCTACCGAATTTGACGTGATTGCCACGATGAACCTCAATGGCGACTACCTGTCCGATGCGTTGGCCGCGCAAGTGGGCGGCATTGGCATCGCGCCGGGCGGCAACATCAATTACGACTCCGGACATGCGGTGTTCGAAGCCACGCACGGCACAGCGCCCAAGTACGCCAACTTGGACAAGGTCAACCCTGGTTCTCTAATCTTGTCGGGCGAAATGATGCTGCGCTACATGGGGTGGAAAGAAGCCGCGGATAAAATCATCAATGCGATGAACGATACCATCGCGACGCGCACCGTCACGTACGACTTTGCGCGCCTCATGGACGACGCAACCGAAGTAAAATGCAGCGAGTTCGCGGACGCCATGATCGAGAAAATGTAGGTGAATGAGGCAGGGCCAGACCGCACGCTTTCTAGTGCCCTGGCACGCGAGTGCGCCGCGTACATCTACACGGCGTTCTCGCGTTACAACCTGTATTTTCATGCCATCACACAGCGCGCGCGCATTCGGTTTCTTGAGCGCGATCAGCACGGCTCCCGTCGCGACGCGGTGCAGCGGATCGAAATTTACGGCCACTGTGTCGACCAGGCGGTAGCGCAGCTGCACGAAAGACTGGGCGCGCACGCGACATCCGTCGACACGTGGTCACACATCAAAGCGCATTACGAAGAACTCATTAGTCCTTACCTTGACGCCGAATTTACGCGCACGTTCTTTAGTTCTATCTCGCGACGCGTTCTGGACATAGTCGGCGTCAATCCGGCCGTTGAGTTTGCCGCCCGGGACGAAACACCACTGGGCCACCAGCGTGAATATGGCGGCTATCGCTCGTACACCAACCAAGGCTCCATGTGGAAAATGGCCAACCGTGTGTTGAGCGACTACGTGCAACTGGGCGAGTTTCGGGACATCATCGAAGCGAGCAACCAAGTCGCGGCGGAACTCAATCACGCCTGTATCAACGCAGGCGGCAATTTTTCATTGGAATCGCTCGACGTCATCAAGCAGGTATTTTATCGCGACAACCGCGCGTACCTTGTTGGGCGCATTCATGGCAGCGACTATCTATTGCCATTGGTGATCGCGATTAAAAACACGGACAGAGGCAATATCATCGACGCCGTGATCACCGACGAAGATGATGTGAGCATCATTTTTAGTTTTTCGCGATCGTATATCCATGTGGACTTGGACGTTGTGCGCGACGCTGTCGCCTTCATCAAGTCGGTTTTGCCACGCAAACCGCTCAGCGAAATCTACACGCTATTGGGGCGCGCTAAACAGGGCAAGACCGAGCGCTACCGCGATATGTTTATGCATCTGCAATCGAGCACCGATCGATTTGAAGATGCCGCCTTTGACCGCGGCATGGTGATGGTGGTGTTTTCGCTACCCAACTACCCGGTCGTGTTTAAGGTGATTCGCGACAAATTTGCCTTTCCGAAAACCACCGTACGCAAAGACGTCATTGACGCGTACAAACTCGTGTTCAAACGCGACCGCGCCGGACGGCTGATCGACGCACAAGAATTCCAGCATTTGAAGTTCCATAAGAATCAATTCGACCCAGCGCTGCTCCAGGAGCTGCTCGACGAAACGGAAAACACGGTGCGACTCGAAGGCGATGATGTGGTAATCGATCATCTGTATGTGGAACGCAAAATCCGGCCGCTCAATCAGTACTTGCGCGAAGTTGATCGCGAAACCGCCCGCCGAGCCGTAATCGATTATGGCCACGCGCTGCGAGATCTGGCGGCATCGAATATTTTCCCCGGCGATCTGTTGCTCAAAAACTTTGGTGTTACTCGCCACGGGCGCGTGATTTTTTACGACTATGACGAACTGTGCCTAGTCACCGAGTGCCATTTCCGCGACATTCCGAAAGCGCGCACCCACGAGGAGGAGATGAATGCCGGCGCGTGGTTTTATGTCGGCGAGTCTGACGTCTTCCCAGAACAGTTCCCCGAATTTCTGGGGCTCGATGACGATCTGATGGCGGTACTGGTGGCCCACCACGGTGACATTTTGACCGCAGCCTATTGGAATGAACTCAAAGCGCGTCATCTGGCCGGTGAAGTGATCGACATCCTGCCGTACGTGCCGCGCAAACCCGACGCCAGCACTCACGGGCTGACGCCCAGTTAATCGGCAAGACGTCGAGCGACCGGGGCCAACCGGATACTGCACTGCATCGAAACGACCGACCCGCCACGTGCCAGAGCGTCGGATAACAACGGTTAAATACACCCTTTGTGGTCATGCCGGCCTTTCCTTCGGGCATCTGGCTCTTTAAACTAGCGACTTTTCGCCGTTGCGGCACACAGAATAAAATGGAGATAGACCCATGCGCCACGCTTTATCGTTATTGGCATTGAGCTTTACCCTCGCCCTCACCGGCTGCGCCAAGGAAGAGGCCCCGCCGGCCGACGCCGAAAGCAAGCAGTCCGTCACTGAGGCCGCCGCGGCCGTGGCACCCGAAACCGCGGCAGCACCGGCCAGCCCGCCAAAGGCATTGGGCGTCCTGACTGAGGAAGACAAAGCGCGACTCGAGGACACGATTGCAAGCTCGTTTGGCAAAGGCACCTTTGAAAGCGATAACGGTGTGAACTACACGTTCACCATGGAAGGCTCGGTTCTGTCTGATCAGTCGGGGTACGGACGATTTCGATTTTACTCCTTTGAAGACGGCGGGAAGATGGATGTGAGTGGTGAGATGGCCTGTGTACGGATCGACAGCGCTGAACGCCGCATCTGGTTGTCGGGCCGCATCACACAAAACAACTCGACACTCGATCAGTATAAAAGCGGTCAGTATGCCGTTGGCGGCTACGTGCAGTACCGTGCGCGACCCAATGCGCTCGACGGCCAGACCCCTGGCGGCATTGAAATTCCCCAGTTCGTCGGTCGCGCCGACGCCGAAGGGTTTTGTGCGAAAGGTGAATGGTCCGAAGACGCCCTGTACGACCTGGGTGACAACGATTTGATCGCCGCCATTCCCTAGATCACGAGGCGTGCCCAGCACCTGAACGGCGTAAAGGAAGCGCCGCACAACGTGTGATCGAACGGGGCAAAAAAATGCGCGCCGTCCTTGGCGCGCTGGGGACATCAACACGTCCAAAGCGGCTGCGAGAGCAGCCGCTTTTTTCGTTACTGGCCACCTGTGGTGCGTTCCGCAACACTCGATAGGCGTTTCTCTGCGATGGTTTTGACATCGACGTTGGTTTTTTCGGGTATATCAAGACGAATACTGACGCGTCGATCGTGCGAGTAGGCGTCTGTATTCTCGCCGCTGTAGGTGGCTTGGCTCTCGCCCGAGGCCGCCGTTGAAATCTGCTCACCGGGAATGCCTAACGCGTTGAGCGTGTCGGCAACCGTATACGCCCGATCCATCGACAGCACTTCGTTGTGCGCATCATCGCCGCGACTGTCCGCGAAACCATGCACCGCGATCTCGGCGTCAGGCAGCGCTTTGATTAACGCCGATAGTCGCACTAGCCGCTGGCGATCATCGTCGGACAACGTGGACTGGTCCGTGTCAAAATGCACATCAAACTGCAATCCATCGACCAGCGCTCGCTCGACAAAGAGTGTTTCAATTCGCGCGTTGAGCGCATCGAGTTCATCGTGAGCCGCTAACAGCTCAAGGTCGAGTCGCTCCTGCTCTGTCAATGTTTGATCGAGCTGTCGACGACTACTCGCAAGCTGGTCTAACGCATCATCGGCACGCGCCATCTGTTCGTTTGATTCATTGACCGTATGGCCATAATGACCACCAATTGCCGCACCAATAATCGCGCCGACCGGCCCACCGACCGCACCGCCGATCACCGCCCCGGTACCGACACCCACCGCTTCACTTTTTGAGGCGTTGCGATGTTCATCAGCCAGTGCGCTTGGTGCACCGACCATAAAGCTGATGGCGATTGTCGCCAGCCATAGTTTTGAGTACGTCATATCAGATCTCCTGTTCGCTCAAATTCAGTGCGTACAGTTAAACAACGGTTTGAGGCGATGATGAGGCAGCAAATGACGAAGCGCCGGACAACTGTGACGAATTAAGGCACCGCGAATCGTCACACACCGTCGCGAATGAGATGTCGACGTACGCACGTACCGTTGGTGACGCGCACAAAAGAGGGAGTGCTTGGGCAAACCCGATAAGGCAACACGCAAAAAAAATGGCCGCAATCAATGCGGCCATTTATTGGCGAGTTTAGCGAATGCACGGCGGTACGGTCACTCCCGAAACTGCGCTGGATCGACGTGATGGCGACGCAGCAGCTGATAAAACTTGCTGCGATCACGTCCGGCTAATCGCGCGGCGCGGCTCACGTTGCCGCGTGTTGCACGCAGCAGGCGAACCAAATACTGCCGTTCGAAGCGATTTCGCGCCTCGGTTAGCGTGGTAAACCCAATGTCGTCTTCGTGTAGTGCCGCCTGCACAAGCGTTTGTGGAATCACAGGCGTGGTGGACAATGCGGCGGTTTGCTCCACCACATTTTGAAGCTGACGCACATTGCCGGGCCAGCTCGCCTCGAGCAAGGTTTCCATCGCTTTTGGCGCAAAGCCGGTCACCGGAGTCTCGTAGGACTCGCGGATTCGATCTAAAAAATGCGCGGCGAGCAGCGCGATGTCTTCACGTCGTTGACTCAGCGGCGGCAACTCCAGATCGACCACTTTAAGCCGGTAAAAGAGGTCCTCACGAAATTCGCCGGCCGCGACCGCTGCATCGAGATCACGATGGGTAGCGGAAATCACGCGCACATCGACCGATACCGATTGATTGCTGCCGACTGGACGGATTTCTTTTTCCTGCAGCGCACGCAACAGCTTGCCTTGGAATGCCATCGACATGTCGCCGATTTCGTCCAAAAACAACGTGCCGCCATTGGCCGCGCGAAACAATCCGGCGCGCGCCTCGTTGGCCCCGGTAAAGGCGCCCTTTGTGTGTCCGAACAATTCAGACTCAAGCAGGTTTTCAGGTATCGCCGTGCAGTTGATCGGCACAAACGGCTGATCTTTGCGATCACTGGCATTATGAATGGCGTTGGCCAGCAGTTCTTTACCCGTACCGCTGTCACCGCGAATAAAGACCGGCGTTGGCGTACGCGCGGCCAGACGTGCACGCTCGAGCAACGCGAGCATTTGCGGGCTGCGTGTAATGATGTCTTTTTGCCATTCATCCGAATCCAGCGGATCGGCGGCGGTCGCATTGAGCGACACGGCACGACGTACGCAATCGAGCAGCTGATCGCTATCAAACGGTTTCGTTAAAAATCCGAATAGCCCACGACGCGTTGCGTCCACCGCATCCGGAATCGTGCCGTGTGCGGTGAGAATAATGACCGGCAGGGCAGGACGCTGGGCATGAATGCTGTCGAACAGCGCCATGCCGTCCATGCCGTCCATACGAAGGTCGCTGATCACCAAGCGCGGCTGATACGAATCAAGCGCGTCCAGTGCGGCCTTACCCGAATCGACCGCCTTGACCTCAAAACCGGCCGATCGCAGCCGATAACTCAACAGTTTGAGCAAGCCTGGGTCGTCATCGACCAGAAGGACTCGCCCGCTTAGTTCTTTCATGGGTTTCAAAAGGGACACCGAGGGGCTATGCGCCGCCTTGTTTGCCGCGTTGCCTAACACTCCGCCACTATATGCTCGACCTGTCATAACTACCACTCTCCTGTTGGTGGTGGCATGACGACAGCCGTCGCTGTCGTCATCCCCCAAACATCGTTAGTCAGTCTTCGCTGTTCTCGCGTCCGGCGTGCTTAGCAGCAAGCTCTTTTTTGTCGAGTTGACCATCGCCGTTAGTATCGAGCGCGGCAAAATGTTCCGCGAGATACGCATCCGCATCGGCTTCTGCAATCGAGATGAGGCCATCCTGATTGCGATCGAGCGGTGTGGTATCCGCTTCCCCTGCCGTCGTCACTACTGGCCATACGGCGCCGGTTAACAACAAACTGGTTGGTATTGTCAGGAACTGCTTTTTCATGATCTCTCCTTAACGCCCAAGTGGCGTTGATGAAAACGAGCCCAAAACGGGCTCGTTCCAATCAGTCCAAGATCTATGCCAGAGTCCACTTTTTCATAAAATTCAGAAGGTTATGGAAAATGGCAGGTCCAAAACAATGCCTTTATCGCGGCCCCGACGCTACGCTCCGCAGCCGCTTGTGATTAACGTACTGTTTCGATATCGATTTGGGATGGGGCGGAACGGCAACAGCCGTCGGCGCCTACCGCGTCAATAAGGCGCGGAAAAATATAGCTTTTGTTAATTATTACAGCGATTTATGTTGGCCTTTTAACCTGAGTATTGACCCTGAGACCCGGCCGCCTCGCGGCCGAGCGGACGTATAGGCCTCCTCTGCAACGATTGCGTTTCACGATGCGCATGGGCCATCGCCGCCCCTTCTCATCGACCGCTCGTGTGCAGTCGCCAGCCCAAGGCACTGCGTCAAATGACCACGCTCACCGGATCGTGTGGCACCCACCGCCAATCGCCGTTGACGAATCGGATCGGCGCACTCAAAAAGCGGTGTCTGGATTACGGAGCCGACCATGGCCCAGGAGCGGATCCAAATCGACCAAACCCGGCTCCATAGGCAGTCCGAGCACCCTCCGTATTGCGCCCGATCTGCCTCAAGAAAGCCCGCTTTCCACGTTTTTGCACCCGACCAAGTGGGCCAGTTCTGCTACCATCAAGACTAAAGAACACGCTGCCGATGGTCGGCGGTGCCCATCCATAGGCCGCATGCTAGACACCCGTATTCAAGTCCAAACACCCGAGGGCATCGAGCTCTCGCTCACACCCGCGGGCCTCTTACCGCGCAGTGTCGCGTGGGTGCTCGATTTTTTTATTCGCCTCATCGTGTGGTGGGTGGGCTATCTGCTGTTTGTTTGGATCTTCGGCGAGGTCGGCTTCGCCCTCTTCTTTCTTGTTTCGTTCGCCTTGTATTGGCTTTACAACGTGGTATTCGAAGTGGTTTTCAACGGCCAAACACCGGGAAAGAAACTGCTCGGACTGCGCGTTATGCGCACCAACGGGTCGCCGGTGCGACTCACGGCATCGGTACTGCGCAATCTTTTGCGTGTGGTGGACTTCTTACCCTTCGCCTATCTGCTTGGCATCGGCTCGATGATGTTCTCGCCGCGATTCAAACGCCTCGGCGACATCGTGGCGGACACGGTCGTGGCGTACGACGCGCCCCTCTCGTCAACACGCCCACTGGAGTTCGATAGAGAGGAACGGCTGCC
Organism: Pseudomonadota bacterium; assembly: GCA_039028935.1. Lineage (NCBI taxonomy): Bacteria > Pseudomonadati > Pseudomonadota > Pseudomonadota bacterium. The sequence goes on from JBCCHD010000011.1 coordinate 43,734, forward strand.
TCTGGCGTTAAAAGCCGCCGATCACCGCGCGGTACTGCTTTACGCGGAACGGCTCGACACGCTCACCGACGAACGCGCGGTCGAGCTGGCCGGGCAACTCAGCGACGTGATGGAGGGCTCCCCCGCCGACATTCGTGATCGATTGCGCGCCCATGCGCGTTGGCTCAATGGTGCGCAATCGTGAAGCAGAATGAGTTTATTCGACGCTATGAGCGCCTGTGGACGGCGTTTGAATTGTCACTGGAGGCGGGTGGTGCGGATGCCGACTTGCCCGCCAGCTACCGCACTATTTGCCACCATCTGTCCTTGGCCAAATTGCGCAACTACAGCCCCGCTTTGCAGCAGCGGCTGAATCACATTGCATTGCGCGGGCATGATCGGCTGTACGCAGGCCGCAACGATTCCGCGACCGACCTGAGCAAAGTATTTGTGCGCGATTTTCCACGCTGTGTGCGCGACAACCGCTACTACGTGCTGGCGTCCGCGATCCTGTTTTTCGGACCGCTCATTTGGATTGTATTAACCATCCTCAAAGACCCCAGTTTCGCGTACTCGATCATCGACACGGCCACTGCCGAACAATACACGCAGATGTACAGCGAAACGCATCAAGAAAACGATCGAACCGCAGCCGATGACGTCATTATGTTTGGCTACTACATCTGGAACAATGTCAGCATCGCCTTGCGCACCTTTGCATCTGGCCTAGTGTTGGGTATCGGGGCGATTTATATCTTACTGTTCAACGGCATCAACATCGGCGCCGCAGCGGGCCTGATCGCGTCTTCTGGCTATGGCGATACGTTTTGGTCATTCGTCATTGGCCACGGCAGTTTCGAACTCACTGCCATTGTGCTGGCCGGCGCAACCGGCATGAAATTAGGCTTTGCTATGTTGCTACCGGGTCAACGACGGCGCGGGGAGGCGCTACGACAGGCGGCAGTCGACATCAGTCCGATGCTGTATGGCTTTGTACTCATGCTGGTCATCGCCGCGGCCATTGAAGCGTTTTGGTCGCCGAGCGCGCTGATACCCAACAACGTAAAATATGGGGTTGGCACGGCGCTGTGGGTGTTGGTGATCGGCTATCTCCTGTTCGCCGGTCGGGGCGAACCGCGCGCATGAAGCTGTCTGATTCCACGGCCGTTATTCGACCGCGCAGTGGTTGGGAAGCGATCGATTTGGGCTTTCGCCTCGTGCAGCGCGACCTCCTCCCCTTATCGAGACGCTGGCTCATTTCCACACTGCCATGGTTCGCCCTGTGCATTGGGGTTGGCCACTGGTTAGGTGATGTGAGTTTGGCTGTACTGCTTTTTTGGTTTCTCAAGCCAGCGTTTGACCGCGTGTTGCTCGATTATTTAAGTCAACGCCTGTTCAGCGACCGTGTATCGACGCCGAACCTGATCAGCCTGTGGTTCAAACTGCCGTTTTCGTTCGGCGCGTGGCGTCACCTAACCTATTTGCGATTAAGTGCCGTGCGTACCTTTGCGCTTCCGGTTTATCAGCTTGAAGGCTCGGCCAGTAACAGTGGAAAGCGCATTCGAACGCTGGTCTCTCGAGACTACGGCGCATCAATGGTATTGACGATTTTGTTCTACCTGCTGAGTTCGGTGCTCGTCGTCGTCGCCGCCTATCAGCTCGCGCAGTGGTTCAGTCCAGCGCCCGTCGTGGGCAGCGATTCGGCGTCTTTTTGGGATGCGATGATCGAAGCTGAACAAACCGCCACTGGCATCGAGCTGTGGTTACAGTTTGCGTTTTTCTACCTGTTCAGCGGCATCTTCGAAATGTTTTTCGTCGGTGCGGGTTTTGCGCTGTATTTAAATCGACGCACGCACTTAGAAGCCTGGGATATTGAGCTGTCGTTTCGCCGATTGGCCGAACGACTGCATCGTGTCATCCCGATGATCGCGTTGGTTGCGCTGACCGTACTGATCTCACCCAGTCCAGCAACAGCACAGAGCGCGGTCGACAGTCCAACGCTGCCCACGGCCGAGGCTGCGCGTGAAGCGGCCGACAAAATATACGCGGGTGACGAGTTTGGCGAACCGATTACCGGCAAAAAATGGCGTCCGAAAGCCCGTGAGTCCGACGAGATCGATGACGAAAACGAAATCGACGAGTCCTGGGCCGAAATCGGTGGATTTGTGCTGCTGTTAGCCAGTGTTCTGAAGTATGTCATTGCCGCAATTGTCGTATTGGGCTTGGTGATCTGGTTGTATCGCGAACGGCATCGACTGTTTGGTAAACAGCGAGTGCGTAAGGTCGCCGCGCCCCAAGGTGAGGTAGAGACGATAGCGGAACCCGAAGTCTTCGTGCCCGACGCCGATGTGCCGTCGGTGGTGCGACGCCTTTGGGATGAAGGCCTCCATCGAGAAAGCTTGAGTTATCTGTACCGCAGCGCATTGTCGTACCTCACTAGTCGCCACCAATTCATCATCGGCGATCACGCGACAGAAGAAGATTGCCTGCAGCTTGTGTGCGCGAACGCCAGCAGCACGGTGAGCCAGTACTTTTCGGACATCACACGACAGTGGCGTCTCTTGGCCTACGGCAAGCGACTTCCTGCCGATACGCAGGTGAATGAGTTATGCGACCGATGGTCCGACTTATCAGACATCAGGCCGACTCAGGGAGCAGCACGTGCGCAGTAAGCTGCTGTTTGCCGCATTGGCGGTGCTGGTGTTCGCCGGTGCTAGCGCCTGGTTTCTGCACAACTTCGAGCGCGTGGATGTGGACGAACGCGGCCCACCCAACACGGTCGTGGACGCCAATTCGTTTTATGGAATTGGTCGTTTTCTGGAACGCTATGAGATTGCCAGCCAACCGCTGTCGACACTCAATCCACAGTATCAGCTCCCCGACTCGGGCGACACACTCGTACTGGGCTTTGCGGCGCTGTATCTGTCTGAACTAAACACCCGTCGGTTAGCGAGTTGGGTGAGCAGCGGCGGTCATCTTATGCTGCCCTTTCCTTATGACACAGACGGTACGGTGCTCGAGTACTTCAACATCGTGTCTGAAGACGTCGAGGACAACGACCCGGTCGACAACGGCGAGGAAAACGACGAAAGCCTCGATGACGAGACGCCTGAATCGGACACGCCCGCGTTTGATTTTGAGAACTTCGAGGAAGTCGATACCGAAACCGACACCCCATTCGATCCGGAAGCGGCACGCTACCTTTACACGGCACGCATCAACGATCAGTCAATTGGCGAATTCGCGGCCGATTTCCCGATTGACGACGATCTGTATAGCAATCGTGACACGATCTGGACCATGGATATTGAGCGAGAACGGTCAGAAGGTGGCGTAGACCAACGAACCTACGCACTGGGCTTTCGCTATGGACTTGGCAGCGTGAGTTTAGTCAGCGATTTATCCACGTTCCGTAACGCCAATTTCTATCGCGGGGACAATGCCTTGCTCTCTTTAGCGCTTCTGACACAGACGCGTGACCCTGGCAAAGTCTGGTTCGTACAAACCATCATGAGCACCAGTTTTTGGGAGCGAGTGTGGAGCAATGGTGCGCATCTGATTATGTGGTTTGCGCTCGGCACGATACTGTTTTTCTGGTGGGCAGGCCAACGCCTGGGACGTGTGTTACCCAATCCCAGTTTAAAGCGTCGCGAGTTTAATGAGCATCTGAGTGCGAGCGGTCGATTCTTATGGCAGCAGAATCATCGAACAGAGCTGTTGAGGGCCGCGCAATCGGCACTGAGAGATCGTGCATTGGCCCGCTTCCCAAGACTCCACGCCCTGAACAAAACACAGGCCGACCAGCAGCTAAAAACCCTGCTCGACCGCGACTACGATCTGTGGGTGTTTGCCATGCGCGATACCGAACAGTTTTCTAAACCCCAATTTCTCGAACAAATAAAAGCGATTCAATCACTATGGAAACGACTCTAGACAGTTCATCGAATAACAACCCAACCGCAAACGTGGTGGCCGCAGTCAAGCAAGCCGTGATCGGTCAGGACCGCGTAATCGAGGAAGTGCTCATCACTATTGTGGCGGGTGGTCACGCCCTACTTGAGGGCGTACCTGGTCTAGGTAAAACCCTGTTGGCGCGAGCATTCTCCAAAGCGCTCGACGTGCAGTTTGGCCGTATCCAGTTCACGCCCGACCTGATGCCCAGCGACGTGACGGGTCACGCGATGTTCGACAGCCAAAGCAGCACGTTCAAAATTCGTAAAGGACCCATCTTTACCAATCTTCTTTTGGGAGACGAAATCAACCGCGCGCCGGCCAAAACTCAGGCCTCGCTGCTTGAAGCAATGCAAGAACGACAGGTGACGATCGAGGGTAAGTCGTTTGTTTTGCCACCGCCCTTTATTGTCTTGGCCACGCAAAACCCGATCGAAAGCGAAGGCACCTATCCGCTCCCTGAAGCACAGCTTGATCGGTTCCTATGCAAAGTGTTAATCGACTACCCGAGTCTGGAAGAAGAAACCGCGCTCACGCAAAGCGTGCTCGATAATGCCATTGGACACGACTTTGATTTGAGCCGGGTCGAAAAGGTACTCAATGCCGAGGACCTGCTGGCGCTTCAGCAACACGCCGCGGGCGTAGCCATCGACGCGGCAGTACATGGGTATGCAGTACAAATCGCACAGGCCACTCGCACCTGGCAGGGCTTCAGTGTTGGCTGTGGACCAAGAGGCAGCATCGCACTGTTGCGCGCGGCGCGTGCCAGTGCGTTTATCGATGAACGGGACTTTGTCACGCCCGACGACATCAAACGCGTCACACTGCCAGCCCTTCGGCATCGCGTTATTCTCGCCCCTGAAATGGAGATCGAAGGCATCAACACCGACACGATGCTCACCGAACTGCTGGCCACCATCGAGGCGCCGCGCACGTGAATCCAACCCGTCGGTTGATCTGGTTGGTGGCGATTGTGCTCGTCATCGGCTTTGTCACGCTCTGGCAACCCGTTGCCATGGCCGCCTGGTCCTCCATTGCGGCGTTCGTGATACTCGCAGCCAGTTTCGACGCGATGGCATCGCTGCTCCAGCCTCGAGCACTCAAGGTCGAGCGCGTGGCCAGCGACACGCTGTCGCTCGGCGCGTGGCACAAAGTGCACGTCGTCATCACCAACCCCGGCCGCAGCACGGAAAAGATCGATGTGATCGACCACCACCCGGCTTCGTTTCAAAGTGATGCCAAACTCACCACGCTCATGCTGCGTGCGGAAGAGCAACGCGAGGTTCGCTATTCGGTACGCCCGACGGAACGTGGGCAACACAAATTTGATCGAGCGCAAATCCGCCGTTATTCACCATGGGGCTTTTGGAGCACGCGGCTCGATCTTGGCGAACCGCACCTCACGAACGTCTTCCCAAATTTCACCGCTGTGAGCAAATACGCGCTACAGGGCGCCGATTCGCTGCAGTCACTGGCGGCCTCGCACTTCGCTCAGCGACGGGGTGAGGGCCTCGATTTTCATCAGCTGCGTGAATACCGTATCGGCGATACGTTTCGTCAGATGGATTGGAAGGCAACGGCCCGAGCGCAAAAGCTCATCAGCAAGGACTTTCAAGAAGAACGTGACCAACAAGTTATATTCCTCCTGGACAGTGGGCGGCGTATGCTCGCACGAGACGGAGATCTGAGTCATTTCGATCATGTCCTCAACACGGTCATGCTGCTGGGTTACATCGCCTTGCGCCAGGGCGATGCGGTGGGCTACATGACGTGTGAACCCGACCCCAAATGGCTGCCCGCGCGCAAAGGACGCTCTACGATTAGCACACTGAGTCGCAATCTTTTTGATATGCAGCCCCGACCAGAAGCCACCGATTATCTTCACGCCGCGACGGAGTTAGCCAAACGACAACGCCGTCGCGCACTCGTCGTGTTGGTGACCAACGTTCGAGACGAAGACACGCATGACTTGCATCAAGCCATCCGTTTGCTCAAACAGCGGCATTTGGTGGTCGTGGCAAGCCTGACCGAAAATGCCATTGCCGACGTGCTCGACCAACCGGTCACCGACTTTGATGAGGCGCTCAACTTTGCCGCGACCCAGGACTACGTGATTCGGCGCCGCGCGGCGCGCTCGGGAATTAGTCAACGTGGTGTGTATATGCATGACACGGACTGTGGCTCATTGCCCAGCGTTCTCACCGATCAGTACATGGCAATCAAACGCGCCGGCATTCTTTAGCGCCACTCATAGACTGGATTGGTCGCGAGGTAGTACCCGATGTGCCGTGTCATTCGCTCTGGCTAACGCGGCACAGGGCCTCGCACAGAACCTACGCTACCCACTCAAAAACAGTTCGCCCACTCTGTGACTGATGTTTTTTCCTCATCGGGATCTTCATTTTACGAATCGGTATTGTCGACGCCGATCAAGAACACCTCACTCCCCCCTAACACAAAAGTGAGTGCCGCCACTGCTCGACGCTTCACGTACTAGACCTCTTCGGACTCAACATCCATTTCCGGAGTCAGGTTCCGCATACCATGCCCGTTGGGAGTGTGTTGAGTGGAGCGACATGTCGTGTCTCGACCCTCGTGCCATTTCTTGGTAGCGAAGAAGCGCCAATGACCAGCTCTATACACAACGCCTGAATCCGTTCGAGAGACGACGGCCGATCGCGATTAGGTCGCGAGGTCTTTTAATCGATCGAGCAGTTTCTTTTTATCCAACTCGCCACTGTCGCCACCGCCAAACATCATAATGCCCGACGAGTACGACGAGCCAAAGGTCTCAGCGACGCTCACCGTCTGATAGATGCCGAGCAGAAAATCCTTTTCAGTGAGCGAACTCAATGGATGAATAAAGGCTCCCCAGACAATGCCCTGCGCAACGGCATAGCGTGCATCGAGCGCACTGTCGAAATTTGCCTGCATGAGTCGCATCAGCGCCTCATCGCTCAGATCAGAAGCCTTAGCAATTGGCACCATCAAACGCATGCGATCAGCCGATTCGTCATATACGAGCACCAACTCGCGCTCGCCGACCGCAAACGTGATGCGATTAGTGCCGGCTTGGGCGTCTTCATCGATTTGGCCGATAATCGCCGCCATTTTGGCGACGGTCATTTCATCGGATGCGGACTCTTCGGCGGTGAACGCCCATGCGACGCTCGCTGACGAAATGAACAAGATAGCCAGCAGTTTGACTCCTTTCCGACTCATGAAACCCATGTCGAACTCCTCGCTTGTAGGGACCCGCCGACCAACCGTTCGGCTTAGAAATCACACGGACATCCACAATGACCCGGTGAGCACGTAAAATATTACGCCTATCCTCGCTGTCGAGTTTACAGCAGCCATGGCGATGTGTGGATAGACGTTGGTGCGTGTGCGCCGCCTTAACGCTATCACGCGCTCGCTATACACGCGGTGGTGCGTGGCGCTTGCGGTCGACAATCAATCTGATGAATACTGAAATGGTGGCTATGGGTGGACTTGAACCACCGACCTCGAGATTATGAGTCCCGCGCTCTAACCAGCTGAGCTACATAGCCATTTTGTGTGGGCCGGGCGGCCCCTTGGGACATGCGATTCTGCGCACTCTGCTGTCGGCTGTCAAGCCAACCGCGCGCCTTTTTAGTCTTCGCTGTGCAGTTTTTCCTCGCGTTTGACAATGACTTGCTCCCAGCGCAATGCCTGGGCCACCTGCCTGTCGATGCGCTCCTGCAGCTCTTGAATAACCGCCTCTTTGGAGGCATTTTTTTTCATGGCCTCAAGCTCGCGAATATGTTCCACGATTTTGGCGTGTCGGTCTTTGACTTCTTTGAGTGATTCGGCTTTGGCTGCCTTATCAAACACCACCGAGTCGGATGCGCGCTCTTCGAGCTCGACTTGTTGACCAAACACTTTGGCTGGCATAAACGTACGTTCGGTGCGGTACTGGCGCTGATTCATAAACGTCGGCGAGACGATCTCGATGCCCGCTTCGTGTAGCTGATCCATGACTTTAGCGCGCAGCCTGGAGCGGGTGGACAGTAGAATGTTGAGGTCCCTGAGCACGCCGCTAATGCGATAAACCACGGAGAAATCGCCGAGCTCTTTGATGTGCACAAACGGTTTTTCCAGGCCCGCCGCCTCGGCGGCGATAATGAGGTTTTTCTCAATCGTTTTTCGATCAACATCGTAACCCAGCGACAGTGTGGCGCTCACGAGCGTACCCGACGTTCGCAACACCCGCATGGGATTGGTCACCGTATACAGGTTTGGTAACGTGACCAAATCTCGGTCTTCGGTTTGTACTTCGACATGCAGCAAGTCCATTTCCGAAATACGGCCGAAGTATTCGCCGATATGCACATAGTCTCCAGGTGAGCAGCATTTGATTGAGCGCAACATGGCGCCGGCCATCACGTTACCCACAAAAGTTGTCGAGGACAGCGCGATCACGGCACTCAGCAAAATACCGGTGAGACTCAGAAGTTGCCCGCGTAGCGTGTCGTTAAAGGGCAGAACGATTAGCAACACAATGATCGTGGCGAGCGCAATGCCAAGATTCATAAGCTGAACGCGATAGTTGCGTCCGGCCGGTTCGACCAATCGGCCGGTGAGCATTTTGTGCACGAAGTACGCGCCCGCCAGCACAATGCCGCCGTACACCACGGTCTTAAGGCCAATGAACACTGCGTCCACGTGGAATCCTCCGATGGGTTCTAGCGTCTAAACGTTAAAACGAAAATGCATGACATCGCCTTCTTGGACAATGTACTCCTTGCCTTCGAGACGCATCTTGCCCGCCTCCTTCGCGCCTTTTTCGCCCTGCCCGGCGATGTAATCATCATACGCAATCACTTCGGCCCGAATAAAGCCCTTCTCAAAATCGGTATGAATTTCGCCAGCGGCCTGCGGTGCAGTCGCACCGACCCGCGTCGTCCAGGCCCTGACTTCCTTCGGCCCCGCAGTGAAATAAGTTTGCAGGCCAAGCAGCGTGTAGGCCGCGCGAATGACGCGATCGAGCCCGGGCTCAGACAGACCCAGATCCTCGAGAAAGGCCGCTTTATCGTCATCATCAAGCTGCGATATTTCGGCTTCAATGGAGGCGCAAATCGCGACGACCTCCGCCCCTTCGCGCTCGGCGTATTGCTGCACGGCCTCCAGATGCGGATTATCATCAAACCCGTCTTCCGACACATTAGCGACATACATCGTACGCTTGGCGGTTAATAGATGGTACGGATAGAGCACCGCGCGTTCGTTGTCGTCAAGCGCCAGCGCTCGCATTGGCTTGGCTTCATCAAGGTGCGCCTTGGCTTTTTCCAGCACCTGTTTGATGTACAAGTCTTCCTTTTTGTTGGTCTTGGCATTGCGCGTCGCTTTAATCAATGCCTTGTCCACGCTCTCAAGATCGGCGAGCGCCAGCTCGGTATTGATGGTCTCAATATCACTGATTGGATCGATGCGCCCAGCAACATGCGTCACATCGTCGTTTTCGAAACAGCGGACCACGTGCGCAATCGCGTCTGTTTCTCGGATATTGGCCAAGAATTTGTTACCCAGTCCTTCTCCTTTGGCCGCACCCTCAACCAGGCCCGCGATGTCGACAAATTCGACGGTCGTCGGCAAGATTTTCTCGGGCTGCACAATATCGGCGAGCGCCTGCAGTCGAGGATCAGGCACCAATACGATGCCGGTATTGGGCTCAATCGTGCAAAAAGGATAATTTTCGGCGGCAATTTCGCCGGCGGTGAGTGAGTTAAACAGCGTCGATTTACCCACGTTGGGCAGTCCGACGATTCCGCATTGAATAGGCATGGTGAACAGTTCTCCAGGCGACGGTTAAGACTTTCGTTTAAACAGCGCCAATAGCTGGTCTTTAAGACTCTCGGATTCGTTGGACAAATCTTCTCCGTCGCGCCGCGAGGGTTTGACCGTTTTGGTCGATTTGGGTTTGCGCTTCGGCGTTGGCGCGGGTGTCTCCCCTTTATCGCGCGCCTTGCGTTTACGCGGAATGTCATCGTTTACTGTGGCACTCGCGCGATTACTGTGTAGAACATGAGTGGCTTTTTGCACACCGTCGGTGACCAACAGCGGCACCACATCCAACCCACGCTCAATGGTTTGGTCGACAAGCTCGGCCTCTTTGCGGCCGGGCACACCCAACACATAATTGACCACTAACGATTTGTCACCCGGATGTCCGACGCCGAGACGCAAGCGCATAAACCCTGCACTCTCATGTGAAATAATATCGCGAATGCCGTTGTGTCCGCCGTGACCGCCACCCAACTTGAGTTTGACTTTGCCAGGCGGCAGGTCAATTTCATCGTAGGCCACAAGCACGTTGTCGATCGGAATTTTGTAGTACTGCATCAAGGCTCGCACGGCCCGTCCGCTCTCATTCATATAGGTATCGGGGCGCAGCACCCACACATCCGTCCCATCAATACTCAGACGACACACCTGACCATGAAACTTATCCTGCTGCACGAAGCGACCACCATGCCGACGCACCAGTTCGTCCACAAACCAAAAGCCGGCGTTGTGACGCGTGGCTTCATATTTTGCGCCTGGATTACCGAGACCGACTATTAGCTGTAGAGACGAATCACTCATGGATACTGGCGTAAAGGGTGTTATCGAGATTGTATCGGCACATCAAACAAAGTGCTCAGTATGACGAAAAAAGCCGCTGCGCAGGCGCAGCGGCTTCTTGTTCGCCACTGTGCGATGCGGTTTATTCCGACGACGTGTCTTCGTCGGCGTCACCGTCCGCGGCGGCGGCATCGCCACCTTCTTCGGTCGGTGCCGGTTCCGTCACCTTCTTAGGCACTGTCACAGAAATAATCGGCTGATCGTATTCTGGCCCTTGCGCAAGTTCTGGGATCTCAACACCTTTGGGCAGGACGATGTCAGACAAATGCATCATTTCGTCAATGTCGAGCTTCTCGCAATTGACTTCGATGTACTCGGGCAAATCGCCTGGCAGACATGAGATCTCAACCTCGTTCTTAAGGTGAGACGCCACGCCGCCTTTGAGCTTGATGCCCGGCGCAACGTCTTCGTTGACAAAGTGCAGCGGCACAGACATACGGATTTGGACGTCATCCATCACGCGCTGAAAATCCACGTGCAAGATGCGCTGCTTGGCCGGATGCACCTGCACATCTTTTACAATCGCGCTTTGCTTAATATCGCCAACTTGAATGGTCAGAACCTGTGAAAAAAACGCTTCGTAACGCGCGTTATTCATGAGCTCGTTTTCGAGCAGGCTGATTGAACGCGGTTTGCGCTCACCACCATATAACACAGCAGGAACTTTGCCTTGACGACGAAGGCGGCGGCTCGCACCCTTCCCCTCGTCCTCACGCAGTTCTGCTTCCAACTTAAATGTTGCAGTAGACATGCTTTTCTCCTCGTTTATACAACACAGCGCATCCGCGACCAGATGCGCTGCTTACCTAAATCTGTTTTGCCTGGCTTAGTCCAGGTACAGCGAACTCACTGACTCGTCGTTGACGATGCGACGCATCGTTTCGGCGAGGAGCTCGGCAGTGCTGAGCTGACGAATGCGGTCGCAGGCGGCTGCGGCCGAATCGAGCGGGATCGTATCGGTCACCACCAGCTCGTCAATTGACGACTCCTGGATGCGACCAACGGCCGGGCCCGACAGCACCGGATGGGTGATGTACGCCACCACCTTTTTTGCTCCCTCTTCCTTGAGCGCGGCCGCAGCCTGACACAACGTGCCGGCCGTGTCGACCAAATCGTCGATCAGAATGCAGACTTTGCCCGACACCTCACCGATTATGTTCATTACTTTCGATTCGTTGGCGCGGGGACGACGTTTGTCGATAATGGCCAAGTCGGCATCATCCAAACGCTTAGCCAGCGCTCTTGCGCGTACAACACCACCCACATCCGGGGACACCACCACGGTGTTTTCGTACTTTTGCTTCCAGGCATCGCCGAGCAGTACTGGCGAGGCGTAGACATTGTCGACCGGAATGGAGAAAAAGCCCTGGATCTGATCGGCATGCAAATCGAGCGTCAAAACCCGATCGATTCCGGCCGTCACGATCATATCGGCAATGAGTTTTGAGGTGATCGGCACGCGACTGGCTCGTGGTCGTCGATCCTGCCGCGCGTAGCCAAAATAGGGGATCACGGCGGTAATGCTGCGAGCGGAGGCGCGTCGACAGGCGTCTGCCATAATGAGCAGTTCCATCAAATTGTCGTTCGTCGGCGGGCAGGTGCTTTGCACCAAAAACACATCGCGACCACGCACATTTTCCATAATCTCGACGTTGATTTCGCCGTCGGAGAATCGGCTCACGTTCGCGCGACCCAACGGTAACATGAGACAGCGCGCTATATTTTGCGCCAGAGGCGGATTCGCGTTGCCCGCGAACACCACCATCGACCCTCGCCCTATGTCCACCGTTCGACCTCTTAGCGTGAAGAATGGCTGGGGTGGCAGGATTCGAACCTGCGCATCACGGGATCAAAACCCGTTGCCTTACCGCTTGGCTACACCCCAATCTCAAGAAAGTTGCGGAAAAACCGACGCCTGGCAATCCGCGAGGGCGGTATTTTGCGGTGCAAAGCCGGGTGTGTCAATGCGCAACCCGACTGCTGGTGCCGATACCGTTGGGCGATCGGTGGGGGCTTGGGAAGTCGCTGAGTCAGGCACCGAGCTGGGCCAGCGTTTTGCTCGTTTGCCTCCCCCACACATGCTCAGTAGCCCGGCTTTTGCCTACAACGCCCAGTCGCGAAATACCATCAGAATGCGCACATCGGCCGAATGCAGACGGACCTTTCGTGGCATATCGACGCGCGATCTTGGCCTGTTCGAAACACTCGCCTCAACGTAGACCGGTTGGTACTGCTCAAACTCGACCCGCCAGCCGGCTTGCGTCAGTGTTTGGAGCAGCCGCCCCGCTTCCGCGCGAACTGGATCCGCCGGCACGCCTGGCTGCGGCAAACCCAGCGCCCAGTATCGAATCGCGTCGATCGGCACCGGATAGCCCAATAGATTGTTGAGCTCACGCTCGACGTTGTCGAGCACAATGTCGCCGTGTCGAGCACTGATCAACCGACCTCGGCCATTCGCTGTCTCGATGCGCACAGCACCCACACCGAACGGACCGGACAACTGCAAACGCTGCGTCTTGCCATCAACCACCAGTGAGAAGCTGGCCGACTGGCGTTCCGTTTGGGTCGTGAAGCTCAGGCGGCCCGACGCCTCGTAGGCCGCTAACGAATCGAGCAGGCGTGCCCGCTGCGCATAACTCAGCGGCGTATCGGGATCAGCAGGGAGGGACTGACAGCCCCCGGCGCCCAGTAGCAGAACAACGCCTACCGTTAGCCAGCCATACCATCGGCGCCGCGAGACCCAGGTCGGTCCGGGCCTGCGCGTGATGGGTTGAATGAAGCGCGGATCGCAACGACCGATCGCCGCGTGCTGAGTGACGTTGGTCAAAGACCCAGACGCTGCTTCACCTCATCGATGAGCTCGTTGTCTTCGAACTCCGACTCGGCCAGCTCGAGCATTTCCTGCATACGCTCGGTCTCCCCTTTGACGTACAGCACCTCGATAAGATGAGCCGCGACTTCGGGGTCGGGCAGCAGTTCATAGGCTTTGGTCAGCAGCTCATCGGCGCGATCGAGGTTGCCGCGCTTGTATTCAACCCAACCCAGACTGTCCGTGATCGGTCCACTCATCGGCGCTTTGTTGTACGCCATCTCAATCAGCTCATACGCCTCGTCAATCTGATCGGTCCGGTCCGCGAGCGTGTAGCCGAGCGCGTTGAGCGCGGTCGGGTCGGTTGGATCGCGAGCGAGAATGAGACGCATTTGATGAATGGCTTCATCGACACGATCGAGCTGTTCGAGCAAAAAGGCACGCGCGTATTGCGTGCGCAGTTCTTCAGGGTTTTGGTCGAGCATATTGTCGTACAGCATCATCGCTTCATCGCCGCGATCACCGCGTGCCAGCAGTTCTCCCTGCCCCAGCGCCATGTCGAGCGTGTAGCGCGGATTCTGCGTGGCGAAGCGCTCTAAGTGTTGAAGCGCTTCGTCAAGCTTGTCTTCGCGAAATAAGATGTAGGCTGCGCGCAACTGTGCGGTGACGACATTGTCGCCGCCGCGCACCTCACTATAGAGTCGATAGGCGCGCTGATTGTTTTCGTTGGTCTCCGCGATGCCACCCAAAAAGTACAGGGCGTCAAACGTCGCCTGACCACTTTGCAAAAGCAATGTAAACAGGCGGTCTGCTTCGTCTAGGTCACCCGATTTCATCGCGAGAATGCCCAGTGCTCGGGCCGCCTGGCCATTGGTCGGGTCGTCGTTAAGCACCTGTGTCAACACCACGCCCGCTTCCAGATCGCGATCCACGGCGGCTAACAACATGCCGTATTCGAGGCGCTCTCCTGGCGAGTTGTTGCCACCGATGTGCTCGCCCGCGTAGTCGATGCCTTCATCGACTTGGCCGCTGGCCATAAGTGACCGCGCATACAACAAATGCGCCGGACCCCAGTCTTGATCTAACTCAGCCGCGCGGCTGGCGCTGCGTTGCGCCTGATCGTACTCACCGCTGCGCAAAGCCTGAAGCCCGACAGTGTAGTGCGCCTGCGGCACGCGCTTGTGCTTGGCGGCAATTTTCTTGTAGGCCGCCAATGCCAGGTCTTCATTCTCCTCTTCGGCCAACACGCCAGACAACGCCAGCAGCGAATCCCCAATTTCCGACTCGGAGGCCTTGATCAGCGCGTGGAGATTGGACACGACCGCCTTGGTGTCACCCTTGCGAGTATAGAGTCGAGCCAGATAGGTGTGCACCTGAGCGTACTTTCGCTCTTTGCCCGCGAGCGATTGCCAGCGCAGCGCGCTAGCCAGCGCCTCTTCGTCGCGGCCTAACTCAAAGGCCACTTCGGTTGAACGCTTCGCCACTTCCGGATCATCACTCAACTGGGCCGCCTTCAAATAGTGCTCAGACGCGATGTCGTAGAGTTGTTTTTGCCGGGCTGTCTCAGCCAACAACAAGTGATACTCGATCGATCCGGGTGTGGCGTCGATGTCGCCGACTTCGCCCACATCGCGACTGGTTGTCGTCGCCGACTCGTCAGACGGGCCCGACGCGCAGCCGCTTAGAGCGAGAAAGGCCGCAAGCCACAGGCCTCGCAAGAGTTGTTGATTCATATACATTCCATCCAGCGGCCTCGCCGCCTGTCTCGTCCACTATAGCAAACACCCGGGGGTCTCGCCCGCGGCATCCGGTTCATGCCTGCCCTCGGCAGGTCGCCTGATGAAAAGGCCAGCACTTGTTATTGCTGAGTCCATGCCGGACAATTCCATCGTCTTCACAGCGCACCCACCAGGATTCATGGGTCTATTCGTCTTCGGCATCAATCATCACACCGCCCCGGTCGCGCTGCGTGAGCAAGTGGCGTTTGACGCCAATACGCTGTCGACGCGCCTCAATAGCCTATGCACCTTGCCCGATGTCGATGAAGCGTTGATCTTATCGACCTGCAACCGCACTGAAATCTACTGCGAGGGCGGCCCGGACACCGAGCGCTCGGTTCTTGGTTGGATGCGCGAAAACGCCAATCGTTCCGACGAGCTGCTGGATTGCCTCTATGTTAAAGAGCAGGACGAGGTGGTGGAGCATGTTTGCCGCGTGGCGGTGGGCCTCGATTCGCTGATTTTGGGCGAGCCTCAGATTCTCGGCCAGCTCAAAACCGCCTTTCGCGACGCCAATAGCATCGGCACGGTGGGTCCGTCGCTGCACCGCCTACTCCCGCACGCCTTTGCGGTAGCCAAGCGTATTCGCACGCAAACGGCGATCGGCGTCGCCTCTACCTCCGCCGCCAGCGCTTCTATTCAGTTGGCGCAACAGGTATTTGGACAGTTCTCGGATAAACACGCGCTGATGATCGGAGCCGGTGAGATGATCGAGATCGCCGCCAATCATTTGGCGGCCCATGATGTCGGCGCGATATCGATCGCCAATCGCAGCGAAGAGCGGGCGCGGGCGCTCGCCAAACGGTTGGGTGGTCGGGCGTATGGCCTCGACACGCTCGATACCTTGCTGCCGAAGGCCGATTTGATTTTTTCGAGCACCGCCAGCCCCGATCCGGTGGTCAGCGCCGATGCCATCAGACGCGCGCTCGACGCTCGACGCTCGAAACCAATGTTTATCGTCGACCTGGCCGTACCGCGCGATATCGATCCGGACTGCGTGCGGTTTCAGGATGTCTTTTTGTACACCATCGACGATCTGCATCAGGCAGTCGACGAAAACCTCGACGCGCGCCGCGCCGCGGCAGCGGACGCAGAGCGCATTATTGCCGAACACATCGAACAGTATGCGCGCCATACCGAGGGTTTAACGGCCGCGCCTATCATCAGCGCGATGCACGCGCGCAGTAATGATGTGAAGCGCGAACTGGTCGAGCTTGCCACCAAACAACTCGTGGCTGGCAAGTCACCCGAAGAAACGTTGCAGTGGCTAGCCGATCGATTGGCCAGTCGCTTACTGCATCGTCCGAGTGTCGTGATGCGCGAGGCGGCCGAAGCCGCCGACGAGCAGACGTTGGATGCCGCACAGCGTCTGTTCAATCAGCCCAAAGAACGCGAATAAACCGCAGCGACACAGATCGCAATCTGGCAAACTACTCGTATGAAAGCGTCCATTCAGACCAAACTGTTTCAGCTGCAAGAGCGATTTGACGAGGTGCAGGCGCTGCTCGCGGATCCGGATGTCATTAATGATCAGAACCAGTTTCGGGATTTGTCCAAAGAGTACGCCAGGCTTGAGCCCGTCGCCCACGACGTGACGCGCTATCAGACGCTGCTCAACGATCAGGTTGCCGCCGAAGAACTCAGCCAAGATGGTGATGCCGACATGGCCGCCATGGGGAAGGAAGAGCTGCAGGCGATTAACGCCACGCTCGACACGCTGAGCGTCGAGCTACTGCAACACCTCATTCCAGTGGACCCCAACGATGACGCGAACATTTTCGTGGAAATTCGTGCGGGCACTGGCGGGGATGAAGCGGCGATTTTTGCAGGAGACCTGTTCCGCATGTATTCGCGCTATGCCGACCAGCAGCAATTTAGCGTTGAGGTGATCAGCCAATCCGAAGGCGAACACGGCGGCTTTAAAGAGATCATCGCCCGCTTGTTTGGCCAAGGAGTATACGCCCGCTTCAAATTCGAGTCGGGCACCCATCGGGTGCAACGCGTTCCAGAAACCGAATCACAAGGGCGTATTCACACGTCGGCCTGCACAGTCGCTGTGCTGCCGGAAGTGGAAGCGGTCGATGAAGTGGCGCTCAATCCGGCCGATATCCGCGTCGACACGTACCGCGCCTCGGGTGCGGGCGGACAGCACGTGAACAAAACCGATTCGGCTGTGCGTCTCACGCACCTTCCAAGCGGCATTGTTGTGGAGTGTCAGGACGAGCGGTCCCAACACAAAAACCGTGCTCGGGCGATGAGCCTACTCCAGGCACGACTGCTCGATAACGAACAACAAAAACGCGCGTCTGAACAGGCGCAGCAGCGCAAGCTTCAGGTCGGCAGTGGCGATCGATCCGAGCGTATTCGCACGTACAACTATCCACAGGGACGCGTGACCGATCACCGCATTAACCTGACGCTGTACAAACTCGATGAAATTCTGGCCGGCGCACTCGATCATGTTGTGGAACCGTTGCGACAAGAACATCAGGCCGAGGAACTCGCTGAGCTGTCGGCGCACTAACGCACCGTTTAGGTCAAATCAAAGTGCATGAGCGGCAGCAGGCGACCGCTCGGCGAACCGCGCTCTAACCCAACCTCTAACGCGCCCAGCGCGGTATAAAACGCTTTGGCATAGGGATCCGCCAGCAGGCGTAACGTCGTGACGCCGCATTCTCGACCGTGCCTCAACGCGTGGTCGGTCAAGGCGCGTCCGATTCCCTGGCCCATCTGCGGGGGATCGACCCATAGGCCGCTGATCTCTAAATACGGACCAAAGGGTTCGAGCGAACACACGCCGATGACGTCACTGTGCGTCCCAATGGTGTCGGACTCCGGCGCGCGGCAGGCCACCGCCACCCAATGCGCGCGGATAACGTCGGCGGTGTACGTCAACTCAGGCGCCCAAGCGTCGAGTTGCGACGCTGGATAACCCCAGTGCGCTTTGGCAGCAAACGCAATCGCCGTTAGACGCGCGGCCTCGTCCGGTCGTGCCGACCGCAGTACAACATCGGCAGTCACCACAAACCGTTTAGCGAACAATCATTGGCCGGGCCACAGGGTGCGCGTCAACCCGACCGACGCAGCGCGTCGTCAAGGTCATCGCGCAAATCGTCCAGCGCTTCGATACCGACCGACAACCGCACGAGATTTTCATCGATGCCAAGCGTTGCTCGGATGTCTTCGGGCACCGAGGCATGCGTCATGATGGCAGGATGGTTGACCAGACTTTCCACACCGCCGAGGCTCTCAGCTAAGGTGAACAGCTGCGTGTTTTCGAGAAAGCGTCGCGCTCCTTCTGCGCCACCTTTGACATAGACACTGATCATGCCGGTAAACCCATCCATCTGACGGGCGGCCAGTGCGTGCTGCGGGTGACTGTCGAGCCCCGGATAGAGCACGCGTTCAATATTGGGATGCTCACTGAGCCACTCCGCCAGCGCCTGACCATTACTGTTGTGTCGTTCCATACGGATGGCCAACGTCTTGAGCCCGCGCAGCGCCAAAAAACTATCGAATGGGCCGGCAATACCGCCCGCCGAATTTTGCACAAATCCCAAACGCTCGGCCATCGCTTCGTCCTGGCAGACAATGACCCCACCGACCATATCGGAGTGGCCGTTGATGTATTTGGTCGCCGAGTGCATCACCAGATCAAAGCCATATTCGAGCGGCCGCTGGTTGAATGGAGAGGCGAACGTGTTATCCGCCACCGTGATGACATTGTGTTGTTTGGCGATCTCGATGACCGCCGCCAGATCGACGATCTTCAGCATCGGGTTCGTAGGGGTTTCGATCCAGAGCATGCGGGTCCGAGGGGTGATGGCCGCGCGCAGCGCATCGAGGTCGGTCATGTCGACAAACGAGAACTCAAATCCGGAGGAGTGACGCCGAACTTTATCGAACAGTCGAAACGAACCGCCGTATAAGTCGTCCATCGCCACGATGTGATCGCCATGATTGAGCAGATCCATAATGGTGCTCGTCGCCGCCATGCCCGATGCAAAGGCGAACCCGTGCGTCCCCGATTCAAGCGCGGCTATGTTGCGCTCGTAGGCCATTCGCGTCGGGTTTTGAGTGCGCGAATATTCGTAGCCTTGGTGCACACCCGGGCTCGACTGAGCGTAAGTTGACGTGGCGTAAATCGGCGGCATGACCGCACCGGTTGAAGGATCCGGCGACTGACCCGCATGAATAGTTTTGGTAGCAAACGCGTGCGTTTTTTTATTCGTCATGATGTCTTCGCTCATTAAAGTTGTTTGCGGAAATAGTTGAGCACGTCGGCGCGCGTAATCAAACCTAAGAAAACGCCGTCGTCTACCACTGCGGTGTATCGTGCACCACCTAACAATGCGACCAGATTTTGCACCGAAAAATGTCGATCGATCACTGAAAACGTAGTGGACATCGCGTTGGCAACGGGCTCGTTCATCAGTTTGGGGCGGCCGAACACAAAGCGCATGATGTCCTCCTCGGTCAATACGCCCACCAGCGTGTTGTCCTCCATGACAGGCAGCTGCGAAAAGCCGGCGTTGCGTAGTCGATTATGTGCGGTCGTGAGCGCATCACGTGGACTGACCGTCACCGTGGCGCGTTCGCCGTGCAGTCGACCGATCAGATCGCGCACATCACCGAATTCCTCGCGCTGAATAAACCCCTGATCCTCCATCCAGAAATCGTTATAGAGCTTGGACAAGTACTTGTTGCCCGTGTCGCAGGCAAACGTCACGACATTTTTATGCTCAGTCTGGTCTTTACAGTATTTGAGGGCCGCCGCCAATAGCGTGCCCGAGGACGAGCCAGCCAGGAGCCCCTCTTTGCGCAAGAGCTCTCGCGCGGCTTCGAACGATTCGGCATCGGTGATCGTATAGGCCCCTTTGGCCATACTTAGGTCGCAGATATCGGGGATAAAATCTTCACCAATGCCCTCGACCAACCAGCCTGCGCTCGGTCCAAGTTCCCCTGTCGCAATGTAATCGGCCAACACCGACCCCTTCGGATCCGCAATAATGATTTCGACATGAGGCGCATGCGTTTTAAAGTAGGACGTTAGGCCGCTAATCGTTCCGCTGCTGCCGACACCGAGCACCACCGCATCGAGTTTTCCATCAAGCTGCTCGAGCAGCTCAGGACCGGTCGTCAGTTCATGCGCTTTGGGGTTATCAGGATTGCCAAATTGATTGATAAAATACGCGCCGCTTTCTGCTGCCATGCTGCGCGCCAAGTCCTGGTAGTACTCCGGATGACCGCGTTCCACGTCGGAACGCGTCAGCACGACTTCGGCACCCATCGCCCGCAAATTAAAAATCTTCTCTTGGCTCATCTTGTCGGGCAAAACCAGCATCAAATGATAACCTCGCTGTGCTGCAACGAGCGCCAGGCCCAAGCCGGTGTTGCCCGCGGTGGCTTCAATGAGTGTATCGCCTGGTTTTATCTGGCCACGTTTTTCGGCCTCGTCGATCATCGCAATGCCAATGCGATCCTTGATCGAACCGCCCGGGTTCATGAGCTCTAGCTTGAGATACAGCGAGCACAGCCCGGTATCAAATTGACTCACCTTGAGCATCGGTGTGCGCGCCACCATTTCAAGGACATTGTTGTATATGTTCACACGTTCTCCTGTGCATCGAATGATCGCAGCGAGCTCGACGCTGTATTGAGATAGCCGGATTCTACGCCATGCTCGCTCAACTACCTATTCTGGGCGACAATAGAAGGTATGAACGACGCTTGCCGACTGCCTTCGATCCAAACCGCCCGAGCTCAGGCGCTCGCCAGGCTGACGCTCGACGCGCGCCACGACGTCGACACCCTGCTTTGCGACGCACTCGACATAACGCGCGCGCGCCTGTTTGCTGAGCCAGACACTCTGCTCACGCCACCGCAGTGGGCCCTGTTCGAACAATGGCTTGGGCGACTCATCGACGACGAACCGCTCGCCTACATCCGCGGCCACTGTGCATTTTGGAGTCTCTCGCTTACGGTATCGCCGGCGGTGTTGATCCCACGCCCCGACACTGAACGGCTGGTCGAAGTGGCCTTATCGCACCTCGAGGGTCGAAAGGCCGCACGCGTGCTGGAGCTGGGCACTGGCAGCGGCGCGATCGCCCTGGCGCTTGCCAGCGAGCGACGAGGCGACCGTCTCATGGCCACTGACACAAGCTCAGACGCGCTGTGGGTCGCTCGCCACAACCGCGACGCGTTGGGACTGGCCAATGTGTCCTTTTGCCAATCGAATTGGTTCGCGCAACTGCCCCACCAACACTATGACCTTATCGTTAGTAATCCACCGTATATCGATCACGACGATCCACACGTGACGCCATCGGTACGGCGCTATGAGCCCGCGTCTGCGCTGTTTGCGAACAACAACGGTCTTGCCGATATCGCCACGATTATTCACGAAGCGCCCGCGTTTTTGTCCAGCGACGGTGTGCTGTTGCTCGAACATGGCTGGCAGCAAGGACCGGATGTTGAGCAGCTGATGAACGCCGCGTTTACGCATAGCAAACGGTATCAGGACCTCGCCGGTTTGGATCGCGCGGTCGCCGGCTGGCAGCCTCGGCAAAACGATACCGCCGACGTTGCAGTTAGGCCGTCGGCATGAGCGCGCGCTTCGACACGCTGTTCGCGCTGTGGAGCGAACAGATACCGTTGGCAAAAGCGATGGAGATTCGATTTGAAGAAACGTCGGGCGACTGGTCGCTTCAGGCACCCCTTGAGCCCAATCGCAATCACATGGGCACTGCGTTTGGCGGTGCCATCGCCTCGCTAGCCACTCTAACGGGTTGGGCCCAAACATGGATGCTACTGCCTAATCCAGAAGCGACACACATCGTTGTGGGCAAGAGCACCATCCAATATCGTCGGCCAGCACGCGGCGAACTGATCGGAACCGCGCAGGCACCGTCAGACGACACGGTCAGCGACTTTTTGGCGTCATTGGACGCTCGCGGCAAAGCGGGGATCCACATTGTTGTTCAAATTCACAGTGATGGTGTGGAAGCGGCTCGTCTGAAGGCGAAATTCGTCGCAATACAAAAATCGGCCTAACCGACTCGTCACTGGGTGGGGGGCGTTAAACTGTCGCGGTTTGCCGTTTGCGTCGCGGCGGCTTACGCCATTTTTTCACGGCGCGGAACGCCAGTAGCGCTGTGAGAATCGCCGCGTAGATCAGCGGCTCCGTGATGTCCTTTTTGACCTGCCACCAATAATGCCAGACCGCCAGTATGGCTGCCGGATACACCAAGTAGTGAAGCTTCTGCCACGTTTTGCCGAGTCGGCGACGCGCCGCATGCGGTGAGGTGAGTGCCAACGCCAACAGAATCACCACGCTTAACAGCCCGAGCGTGATGTACGGCCGCTTTACGATATCTTCGCCGATAGCAATCAGCGACCAACCCTGATCAAGCCAAGCATAAACGGTAAAGTGCAGCGCGACATAGAAGAACGCGAACAGACCCAACATCCGACGAAAACGCAGCGGCCAGGGCTTACCAATCAGATGACGCAATGGCGTAACGCAAAGCGTGATGAGCAATAAACGCAATCCCCAGTTGCCAAAATGATCCAGCATTTCTTCAATCGGGTTGGCGCCAAAGCTTGAGCCGAGGTTAAACGCCTTGAGGACAATCCATACGAGCGGCACGGACGCCAGTAAAAACACGAGCGGCTTGCCGACGTATCGGATGCGTTCATTGATGCCAAGTTGTTTTAGGAACACCATTATTGTTTTGCTGACTTTGTCATTCTGGCTCACGGTGGCGCGGAAGACGCCACAGCGAATCAGAAGTGTTTTCTCAGATCCAGCCCGTCATATAACGAGGCGACTTCCTCGGCATAGCCATTGAACATTTGTGTTGGAATTTTCTCGGCAAAAAGTCCTTTGCCGATGGGTCGCTCCCGCGCCTGACTCCACCTGGGGTGATCCACCTCGGGATTCACATTGGCGTAAAACCCGTACTCACGAGGCGCCGATACGGCCCACGTGTTGCGCGGCATGGTTTCGGTAAACCGAATGCTGACGATTGATTTGATGCTCTTAAAGCCATATTTCCACGGCACCACAAGCCGCAAGGGTGCGCCGTTTTGTTTGGGCATTTCTTTGCCATAAAGCCCAACGCCAAAAAGGGTAAGTGGGTGCATCGCCTCAGCAATGGTCAAGCCCTCAACATAGGGCCAATCCAACACCGCGCGGCGTTGACCCGGCATCTGTTCCGGATCGAACAGCGTTCGAAATTCGACAAACTGGGCACGTGAGGTTGGCTTGAATCGCTTGAGCACCTCGCTCATTTGAATGCCCACCCACGGCACAACCATTGACCAGGCTTCAACACAGCGCAGACGATAGATGCGCTCTTCGTAAGTATGGGGTTTTAAAATGTCTTCGAGCGCAAACTTACCCGTAACATCCGCTTCGCCGCTCACCTCGACCGTCCAAGGATCAGTGTGAAAATCGCCGACATTTTTGTGCGGATCGGCTTTACCCAAACCAAATTCGTAAAAGTTGTTATACGTCGTGATATCGCGCCACGAATTGGGCTCTGCGTCGGTCGAATATGGGCTCGGCACAACATTGGGCAGATCAGGCGTCATGCTATTTGGATCGACATCCTTGCCCACGTCGGCCGTCGCCACTTTGCGAGAACACGCGGCTCCCGCCGTCAGTAACGTGCCGCTGGCAATGGCCGCTTGAACAAAACGTCGGCGATTCCAATAGACCGACTCCGACGTAATCTCCGACGGCTTAATGTGACTGCTTGAGTATTTCACGCGATGCTCCTGACTCAGTCCAGAACGCCAGCCTGCCTCACCGCGCGTCGACCTGCGGTGAAAACACCTCATCGCGCGCCGAATTCATCAGCCTGACGGATTCATGATCCTATCGAAACATCAGACCTGAGTCTGCCCGTAAATGTTACAGACGATGGTGAACCCACTGATTAACCATGCGGTTTTTAGGCTTCAAAGGCCGCGGAATCATCGACTCGCGCCGCTCAGGGCGGCGTTCGGTCACAAAGAGCCGCTAGTGTTTCTGATCCGACAAGTTGACTGCTTCATCGACGAAAAGATGCGCGGCATCAATCGCATCGAGCGTG
The DNA here is from genome assembly GCA_039028935.1 of Pseudomonadota bacterium. Classification (NCBI taxonomy): domain Bacteria; kingdom Pseudomonadati; phylum Pseudomonadota; species Pseudomonadota bacterium. Next base: position 67,997 of record JBCCHD010000011.1, read on the forward strand.
TACGAACGACCGCAGAATTCACAATCGACCGACACGACGCCTTGCTCAGCGATAATACTGTCGACCTCGGCCTGGCCCAGGCCTCTGAGCATGTTTCGGATGCGCGCCTGACTGCAAGTGCAGCGAAACGACACCGGCGATGAGGAGAAAAGACGCACATTCTCTTCGTGAAACAAACGGTGAAGAATATCGAGATCGGAAAGCTGTAAAAGCTCATCGCGCGTAATGGTGTCGGCAAGCATCTGCACACGCGGCCAGCCATCGTCATCCGCACGACTGGTCTGACGCCCCCCTTCGCGGGGCATTTGTTGCAGCAACATGCCGACGATCTGGTCGGCGCTGGCCGCAAACCATAAGCGCGTGGGCAACTGCTCTGATGCGGCAAAATAATCCTCGACGCAGCCGGCCAACGTCGTTTGCTCGAGTGGCACGATACCCTGATAGCGCTGACCCTCGCCGGAAGGTTCCAGCGTGAGCGCCAAGCGACCCTGATCAAACAATCGCCGAGGGTCATCGTCGAGTCGATCCTCGTGCCAGTGCGCCAAACCGCGCAAATGAAAATCACTCGTGCATTGAGTAAGCAGTAAACTGAGCGCGCGCTCCGTTTGTAGTTGCAATGTAAGCTTGCCATCAAACTTTAATGTGGAGGCAAGGAGCACCGACGCCGCCAGCGCTTCACCTAGCAGGAGTCGAATCGGCTCAGGGTAGGCTTTATTGGCGACGACCGCCTGCCAACTTGCATTGAGGTGCACCAGTTTTCCGCGAACCCCAAAATCCTGAAACGCAAACGCATGGATGCTGTCGTGATCGTTCATTCAGGTTCTCCAGACAACATGTCGCGAAGAAGCTGATTAACCTGGCCGGGATTCGCCTTGCCGCCACTTTGCTGCATGACCTTACCGACAAAGAAACCCAACAGTTTCGTCTTACCCTCGCGGTACTGTGCCAGCTGCGCAGGATGTTGATCGAGCACGGCCTGTATGGTCGCCGTCAAAGCGCCTGTATCGGTAATTTGTTTGAGGCCTTGTTGCTCGATAATGTCGTCTGCATCGCCCTCCCCCTGCCACATGAGCGTGAACACCTCTTTGGCAATCGATCCTGAGATCGTGTTGTCTTCAACGCGATCCAGCAGTGCCGCGAGCCGCTCAGGCGCCACACGCGCCTCCGTCACCGACACATTGTCTTTATTGAGTGCCGCGGTTAATTCGCCGAGCACCCAATTCGCGCAACGTTTCGCGTCCGCTGGGTGATGCGCGAGAAGTCGCTCAAAGTAGTCCGAATGTGGCTTGCTGTTTGTCAGTGTATCCGCGTCATAGTCATTTAAACCCAACACATCGCGATACCGCTCGCGTCGCGCATCGGGCAGTTCGGGCAGTGACGCGCGAAGTGAGTCGATCAGTTCATCGGAGATAAAAACCGGCAACAGATCAGGGTCTGGAAAGTACCGATAGTCATTGGCCTCTTCTTTGGAACGCATGGCGCGCGTTTGATTTTTGTCCGGGTCGTACAGACGGGTTTCTTGCACAACCTGACCGCCACCTTCGAGCACGTCGATGTGCCGCTCGGCCTCGACATTGATGGCCTTTTCAATAAATCGAAACGAGTTGAGATTCTTCAACTCGGTACGCGTTCCCAACGCGTCCTGACCGGCGGGTCGCACCGACACATTCGCGTCACAACGAAACGAACCTTCCTGCATGTTGCCATCGCAGATCTCTAGATACTGCACGAGCGCATGCACTTTTTTGAGGTACGCGACCGCTTCACCAGCCGAACGTAGATCGGGCTCACTGACAATTTCCAGCAGCGGCGTACCGGCACGATTGAGATCAATCCCCGTGGCGCCGCTAAAGGCCTCATGCAGCGACTTGCCCGCATCTTCTTCTAAATGGGCGCGAGTCAGCCGAATCGTCTTGGTACCGTTTTCCCCATCGATGGTCAGTTGACCGCCAGCAACAATCGGTGCCTCAAACTGCGAAATTTGATAGCCCTTCGGCAAGTCGGGGTAAAAATAATTCTTACGCGCAAACACCGATCGCTGATCGATGCGCGCATCGACCGCCAGTCCAAATCGAATGGCCATGCGCACGGCCTCTTCGTTAAGCACCGGCAGTACGCCCGGGAACCCCAGATCGACGAGCGACGCCTGCGTATTGGGTGAGGCGCCATACGCGGTGGAGCTGCCGCTGAAAATTTTACTGCGTGTGGCTAGCTGCGCGTGAATCTCCAGCCCGATAACCATTTCCCAACTCACGACGGCTCACCTTTGGGTGGCGCCGCCTCATGCCAATCGGTGATCTGTTGAAACGCATGCGCCGCACTCAGCACCGTCTGCTCCCGATAATGAGAGCCGATGATATGCAGCCCGACGGGTAAGCCGTCAGCCAATCCACAGGGCACGGATGCCGCAGGCAACCCCGCGAGACTCACGCCGATCGTGTAAATGTCATTGAGATACATGCTGACCGGATCATCCGCCTTGTCGCCTAAGCCAAACGCGGTGGTGGGCGAGGTGGGTCCCATAATCAGGTCGACTTTGTTAAACGCACGCTTAAAGTCATCGGTAATCAGACGTCTGACCTGCTGCGCTTTTTTGTAATACGCATCGTAGTAGCCGGCCGATAACACGAAAGTGCCCGTTAAAATTCGCCGCAATACCTCGTCACCAAAGCCTTCGGTGCGGCTGCGCCGATACAAATCCTCAAGGTCGGCCGGATCGTCACAGCGATGCCCAAACCGCACGCCGTCAAACCGCGACAAATTGCTCGAACATTCCGCAGGCGCAATCACATAATAGGCGGGCACTGACAGGGATAGATGAGGCAGCTCGACGGGCACCAGCTCGGCCCCCGCATCCGCAAACACACGCAATGCCGCCCTCACGCGCTCCTCGACCTGAGGATCAAGCCCTTCGGCAAAAAACACGTCGGGTACGCCGATTCTTAGGTCACTGATATTTATAGACAAGTCATCGCCGAGCGCCGCCACCGGCTGATCGGTGCTAGTGGAATCGGCGGGATCAAACCCCATCATGGCCTCGAGCAACACAGCCACATCCGTGGCCGACTGGCCGATCACACCGGCTTGGTCGAGGCTCGAGGCGAAGGCAATCATGCCGTAACGCGACACCCGCCCGTACGTGGGTTTCATGCCGGTTGTGCCGGTGAGGGCCGCCGGCTGGCGCACCGAGCCGCCGGTATCGGTACCGGTCGCGATCGGGCACAAACCACCCGCAACCGCCGCCGCAGAACCGCCCGAAGAGCCGCCCGGCACCCGGGTTGTATCCCAGGGATTTTTGACGTCGCCATAAAAACTGTTTTCGTTTGATGAGCCCATGGCGAACTCATCCATGTTGGTCTTACCCAGCAACACTGTGCCGCACTGTGCGAGACGCTCAACCACCGTCGCATTATACGGCGCGACAAAATTATCAAGCATGCGCGATCCACATGTTGTGCGACCGCCTTTCACACAGAAGATATCTTTGTGGGCAATCGGGACACCGGTCAACGCGTGTGCATCACCGGCTCGACGACGTTCGTCTGCCGCCCGCGCCTGCTCCATTGCGCCGTTCTCGTCGACAGTGATAAACGCATTCAAATGCGTGTTGGCATCGATCTGCTCGAGAAAATATTGGGTCAGTTCTTCGCTAGAATACTCGCCCTTCGCCAGTCCGTTCGACAGTTGGACAACGCTTACGCGGTGCATAATTCACCACCGTAGACTGTGTTTAAATCCTTTTTATTCATGATCTTAGAGTCACTCAATAACCTTTGGCACGAGATAGAGCCCGTCCTCCACCTGCGGCGCGGCACGCTGAAACGCCGCGCGGTGATCGGTTTCGGTTACCGTATCTGGTCGGAGTCGTTGGGTCATATCCAGCGGGTGCGACATGGGCAACACGCCGTCCGTGTCGACCGCGTTCAACGCATCAAAGAAGTCCACAATGCGCGACACGGTGTCGGTGATTTCATCTTCACTTTCTGGTGTGAGTTCGACTCGCGAAAGCGTCGCCAATTTTTCGATTTGTTCACGCGTAAGCGCCATTGGTGTGCCTTTTTGCCTACAGAAATTTAAGCGCTGAGATAATACACTTGCGCTTGCTCAATGTCCCCCCCGTTGCTAGAGTACGCGCTGTAATTACAGGGTCAAACGGCCTTCGGAAATCCTTAATAATGTTCAAGAATCTGCGCGGCTATTTCTCGACAGACCTGTCGATTGATTTGGGCACCGCCAACACGCTTATCTATGTTCGGGGTCGGGGTATCGTGCTGAACGAACCATCGGTCGTGGCGGTCCGCGAGGAAACCTCGCATGGTGGACGCAGCATTCAGGCGGTGGGAACCGAAGCGAAGAACATGCTTGGCCGTACGCCCGGCAACATTTCCGCGAACCGACCGCTCAAAGACGGCGTGATTGCCGACTTTGTGCTCACCGAGAAAATGCTTCAGCACTTCATCCGCAAGGCCCACAACAGTCGCTATTTCCGACCGAGCCCGCGAGTGCTGATTTGTGTACCGCATGGCTCCACGCAGGTGGAGCGCCGGGCCATTCAGGAATCGGCCGAAGGCGCTGGGGCACGAAAGGTCTATCTGATCGACGAACCGATGGCCGCGGCGATTGGCGCGGGTATGCCGGTGCATGAAGCCCGGGGCTCTATGGTGCTCGATATCGGTGGCGGTACCTCGGAAGTCGCCGTGATCTCACTGAACGGTATTGTGTATGCGGCGTCGGTACGCGTGGGTGGCGATCGCTTTGATGAGGCGATCACTAACTATGTTCGCCGCAACTACGGCATTCTCATCGGCGAAGCGACCGCCGAACGCATCAAGCATGAAATCGGCTCTGCCTACCCGGGACAGGAAGTTCGCGAGATCTCGGTCAAAGGTCGAAACCTCTCCGAAGGTGTGCCGCGCAGTTTTACGCTCAACAGCAATGAAATTCTCGAAGCCTTGCAAGAACCGCTGCAGGTGATCGTGGGTGCGGTAAAGGCCGCGTTAGAGCAAACGCCACCGGAATTGGGAGCCGATGTTGCCGAACGCGGCATTGTGCTCACCGGCGGCGGCGCGCTGCTGCGTGACCTCGACAAACTATTGATGGAAGAAACCGGCCTACCGGTGGTGGTCGCCGACGACCCGCTCACCTGTGTCGCACGGGGCGGCGGTCGGGTACTCGAACTCATGGATGAGCACGGCGCTTCCATGTTTGGACTGGATTAATCGCGGTTCTTATCGACCGCACCGTGCAAAATGCCTTCCTTTTTGACCGAACCACGCGTGGCAGTATGCGGCGGCGCATCATCACCTCACCAAAGCGCCCGGATATTATGTCGCGCCGCTCGATCTCGCCGGGTGCGACCCCGCTCGATACGCCCGTTGCTGTGTGACGCAATTCACGGCAGAATAACGACTTACGGAACACTATTGACACGGATGGCGAATAGTCTCCCGCCGCGAAGGTGGTCAGGCACCCAGACAAAGCGGGCGCGTGGTTAACGCACCCCAATCAACGAGCGCAGTTTTTACGTGATAGTAGTTCGACAACCACAGAGCAAGCCGCTGTTTTTGAGAGGTCCCTCTCTTGGCATGCGCCTCACGCTGTTTGCGATTCTGTCGGTGTGTTTGATGGTGCTCGATCATCGGGATGATCATTTACAGTCGGTCAGACAAGTGTTGTCGGCGGCCGTACAACCGGTTCGTGAAGCCGTCGATTTTCCGTTTAGCGCGGCCGAGTGGATTGGCGAGGCCAGCCGCGATCGTGAGTCATTGCAGCGCGAAAACGAGCAGCTTAAGTCGGAACAACTGATCACTAGTGTTCGCTTGCAACGCTTTGCCGCATTGGAAGCAGAGAACGCGCGACTGCGCGCGCTCATGGAATCGACCGCAAAGGTTGCAGACCGCGTGTTGGTTACCGAAATATTATCCATCGATCTTGACCCGTTGCGTCATCGAGTGGCACTCGATAAAGGCATTCGACATGGCGCGTTCACCGGACAAGCGTTACTTGATGCGCATGGTGTGGTGGGGCAAATCACCCGAACAGGCCCTTTGAATTCGGAAGCCATTTTGATTAGTGATCCGGATCACGCGGTACCCGTTGAAATCAATCGCAATGGTTTACGAACGATTGCAGTCGGGACCGGAAATCCAGGTGAATTGAGCTTGCCTTTCCTGCCGAATAACGCCGATATTCAAGCCGGCGATTTGCTTGTAACCTCCGGATTAGGCGGAAGATTTCCCAAAGGCTATCCGGTTGCAAAGATCGCCAAAGTCGAACGCAACCCACACGAGAAGTTTGCCATTATTAATGCCACACCGGCCGCCGCACTCAATCAAAATCGCGAAGTACTACTGGTGTGGTCCGGCGAACAAATCGCACGCGATGAACTGGCTAACGCAATGAAAAAAGAGCAAGGTAACGTCGCGCAAACCGCCGGCGGCACACCTTGATTCTGACGCATCGCCGGGTTCTGGCCGCGATCGCCGGCAGTACGTTTTTTAGCTTCGCGCTGACCATCGCGCCACTTCCAGAATCACTGAATGCGTTTCGACCCGACTTCGTCGCACTCACTCTTTTCTTTTGGTTGGTAAGCGTACCGAATTGGATCGGTGTGGCCGTTGCTTGGCTGTGTGGACTCTTACTCGACACACTTCACGGCAGCCTGCTCGGACAACACGCGTTGGCGCTCACGGTTTTTGCGTTTATCACGCTACGATTTCATTTGCGCATCCGAGTCTTCACGATTTGGCAGGAACTCGTCGCACTCTTTATTCTTTTGGGTGTCTATCACTTTCTATTGTTTTGGTCTGACGGTATCGGCAATCAGTCGGTAAACTACGGCTGGAGTCACTTGGCACAACTCGCCGCGAGTATCGCCGTGTGGCCAGTGTGGGTTCTCATGCTCAATACGCTGGCGCGTCGAACCCGCTGACCACTCATTCACCTCAACTGGACTCGCCATGAGCGGCCGCGATCCAATAAAAGACACTCATTTCGAACAGGTCGTGTTTTCGGCGCGGGTTATTTTTGCCGGGGTTTTTGCGCTGATTTTGTTCGGCCTGCTGCTTTTTAGGTTGTTTACACTGCAAATAATCGATCACGAGCACTACCAAACGCTGTCGCAAGGCAATCGGGTGAGAATCGAGCCGATTCCCCCGACCCGAGGGCTGATATTCGACCGAAACGGCACGTTACTGGCGGAGAATCTGCCCGCTTATCAGCTCGAACTGATCCCCGAACAAGTTGAAGACCTCGAATCGACCCTGGCGCGTTTGCGCCTTCTTGAGCTGCTGTCGATTGAAGATGAAGAGCGTTTTCGTGCGAATTTGTCCAAGAGCGCTCGGCGCTTTGTACCAGTACCCCTCAAATTTCGCCTCACCGAAGAGGAATTGGCTCGGTTTGCGGTGCAACGGCCGCGTTTTCCTGGCGTCGATATTCGCGCCCGCCTGGCGCGCCACTACCCGTTAAACCAATCGGGCGTTCATGCCATTGGCTACGTTGGCAGCCTGTCGAGTAATGATCTGGCCAACGTCGAACCCTCGCTCTACGCCGGCACGACGCACATCGGCAAAAGTGGTGTCGAGCGCGCATACGAAAATCTGCTGCACGGTAACGTGGGGTATCGTCAGGTGGTGGTCAATGCGCAAGGCCGTGCCCTGCAGGTGCTCGAAGGCAATCCACCAACGCCGGGCAATGATCTGTATCTCACTCTGGATGTGCCGACACAACAAGCCGCGGAAGAAGCGCTTGGCGAAAAGCGCGGCGCGGTGGTCGCTCTAGATCCGAATAATGGTGAAATTTTGGCGTTGGTCAGCACACCAGGCTATGACCCCAACCCCTTCGGCGAGGGCCTGACCCAACGCGAATACGCATTACTGCGTGACGATCCTGATACGCCCTTTCTTAATAGGGCCTTGAGCGGACAGTATCCCCCTGGTTCGACCGTTAAACCGATTCTCGGTCTGGCGGCATTGCATTTCGGTGTGTCGAACGCCTGGGACCGAACGTACTGTCAAGGATATTTCTCGATTCCTGGCAATGAGCACCGCTATCGCGACTGGAAAATTGAAGGGCACGGCGAGGTGACACTCGCCTCAGCCATCGCTCAGTCATGCGACGTGTACTTCTACGAAATGGCCCTCGAACTGGGCATCGACCGAATGCACACGTTTATGGCCGCGTTTGGTTTTGGTCAGCCAACCCAAATTGATATCCGCGGGGAACGGCGTGGCATAAACCCGTCACGCGCGTGGAAAAAATTGCGCTTCGATCGACCCGCCGAACAAGTTTGGTTCCCAGGCGAAACCGTGATTACCGGCATCGGTCAAGGATCCACACTGGCCACGCCACTCCAACTCGCCTACGCCACCGCGACACTCGCGACGCGCGGCCATCGCTTCAAGCCGCGGCTCGTTGAGGCCGTGCGTGACCCGATCTCGGGAGAAATTACGCGCACCCCCACGGTTCCCCAAGAGGTGGTCAGCATTCGCGATCCAGCGGATTGGGAATACATTGTTCAAGCCATGACCGATGTCATGCACAGCCCGCTCGGCAGTGCGCGCGCCAGCGCCTTAAACAGTGCCTATCGCATCGCTGGCAAAACTGGCACAGCCCAGGTGTTTACTGTGGGTCAAGACGAAGTCTATGACGAATTGGAACTCACCGAGCGTCAGCGCGACCACGCGTGGTTTGTGGCGTTTGCGCCAGTGGATAACCCACAAATAGCCGTGGCGGTTCTGGTCGAAAACGGGGGCAGCGGCAGCGCCGCGGCGGCGCCACTCGCGCGCCGTGTGATGGACGCCTATTTGTTGAACAAAGAGCGACGTCGATGAACCTGGACATCAGTCTCGATCAACGCGAACAGCGCGCGCCTTTGAATCTGGTCGGTCGCATGCTTCTGCGATTACACATCGACGGCATGCTGCTCGTCTTGTTATTGCTGATCTGTGCCGTCGGCATCTTCGTGTTATACAGTGCCGATGGCCAAAGTTTGGGCCGCGTTAACAAACAGCTTGTGCGCATCGTAGTCGCCTTTGGCGGTGCGATTGTCATCGCGCAGATGCCACCGAACTTTCTGCGCATGTGGTCGCCCCTGCTCTTTATCGCTGGCCTCATCCTGTTGGTGCTTGTGGAATTTACCGGTGATGTGGGCAAAGGTGCTCAGCGCTGGCTCGACATTGGCTTATTTTCATTTCAACCCTCTGAGATTATGAAACTCGCCGTGCCGATGGCGGTAGCCTGGTATCTGCACAAAGTGCCGCTACCACCCACACTCAAGACCCTTGCGTTTTGCGGTTTGATCATCGCCGCACCGACTTACTTAATCCTACGGCAACCGGACTTGGGAACCGCCTTGCTGATCGCCAGCTCCGGCATACTGGCGGTGTTTTTCGCGGGCCTTTCAAAACGCTTAATCGCAGGATTGGGACTGCTCGCGGCGTGCGCCGCCCCGGCAATTTGGCATTTTGATTTGATTCGCGAGTACCAAAAGCAGCGAATTTTGACCATGTTCAACCCCGAGAGTGATCCACTGGGCGCGGGCTACCACATCATTCAATCAAAAATCGCCATCGGCTCTGGTGGGCTTTTCGGCAAAGGCTGGCTGAACGGCACCCAATCACAGCTGGAATTTCTCCCAGAGCGTTCCACTGATTTTATTTTTGCCGTGTTGGGGGAGGAGTTTGGGCTTCTGGGCTTGATAACCCTGCTCACGCTGTATGTCTTGGTTGTGGCGCGCGGTATGGTCATTGCGCTACAGGCGCAGGACACTTACACACGCCTACTCGCTGGCAGCATCAGCGGAACGTTCTTCGTGTACGTATTTGTCAATACTGGCATGGTCACCGGGCTGCTTCCGGTCGTCGGCGTCCCATTACCCTTGGTGAGTTACGGCGGCACGTCGATGGTGACCCTCATGGCCGGTTTCGGTATCCTTATGTCTATTCATTCTCACCGCAAATTCATGGCCCGATAATGACACTCAAAAAACTCGTGATCGCGATTGCAGGTGTGCTGATAACACTGCCCACAAGCACGCAAACGCTCGACATCGAACGCGACAATGTACAAGCGTTCATCAATGTCATGGTGAACGAGCATCAGCTCGCTCGTGGCGATGTCGAAGCGGTGCTCAAGCAAGCTGAAACCAAAGAATCCATTCTCGAGGCGATGCGCCGGCCGGCCGAAAAGAGCAAGCCTTGGCATGCGTATCGAAAGATTTTCTTAACGTCACGTCGAATTCGCGAAGGCGTGGCATTTTGGAAAACCCATCGGGACGCGATCGAGAGTGTTGCGGATGCGCGTGGCGTACCGCCCGAGATCATCGTGGCGATTATTGGCGTCGAAACCCATTATGGTCGGATCACAGGCAGCTATCGGGTCGTGGATGCGCTGTCCACACTCGCGTTCGATTACCCACCTCGGAGTCCGTTTTTTACCAAAGAACTCGAACATTTTTTCTTGCTCAGTAGCGAAGAACCGGTTGAGTTGCTCAACGCCAAAGGCTCTTATGCTGGCGCCATGGGTGCGCCACAGTTTATTCCCAGCTCCTACCGACGCTACGCCGCCGATGGCGACGACGATGGGCGGCGCAATTTGTTTACTAGTTGGCACGATGTGTTTGCCAGTATTGCCAATTACTTTGTCGAACACGGCTGGCAAACAGGGGGGCCGATTGTGTCACGCGCGGACGGTGATCCACGCCTAGCCGAACGCCTGGAACTGCGCCGATTGGCAACCGTCTATCGGACCGAATTTTTGCAGCAAGAGGGACTTCAGTTCGAGCGACTCAGTGGCGCCGATGACCGGGCGATGGTGATTAATTTCGAAGGTGAAACGGAACCCGAAATCTGGATTGGCTATCAGAATTTTTACGTCATCACGCGCTACAACCGCAGCAAAATGTACGCAATGGCCGTGCACCAACTCAGCGAGGCAATCCGCGATGGCATGTTGGTTGATGAATAAGCGCACGCTCGTATGGGTCGTGTTGCTGTGTGTGGGACTCAGCGGCTGCCTGAGCCGACCCGTTTCTCCGCCCTCGCGCTCAGCTCCACCGCCCGATGTGCTACCGCCGCAGTATGAGCGTTCCTATGTCGTATTTGGCCAGCGCTACTACATTTTAAAGAGTGCCAACGGGTACGACGAGCAAGGCATCGCATCGTGGTACGGCCCTAAGTTTCACGGCCGCAAAACCGCGAACGGGGAAACCTATGACATGCACGGTATGTCGGCCGCGCACAAAAGCCTGCCGCTCGATACTTGGGTGCGTGTCACCAACCTCGACAATCAAAAACAACTCACACTGCGCATCAACGATCGCGGTCCGTTCGTTGACGATCGCATTATTGATCTGTCGTTCGCGGCCGCAAAAGCGCTGGACGTGGTCGCACCCGGTACGGCCCCTGTTCGAGTCGAGGCGATTTCGGCCACTGCCCGTCTTGCGCCACGTGAAGTGGTCACCGCCACGATTGAACGACCCGCGGTGATCGAGAGCCGCCCTTCTCTTGAGCCCGCACCGGTTTTTAGTGAAGAACCGGCCGCGGACGCCGCGCCCACCGGCATCATCAGTCCAGATACAGTGTATGGCTCAACACCCGTAATGCCCGCGCCGTCACCCGCTACTGCCACCTCCTCAACGCGCGAGCGTCCCCGTGTGGCGGCAAGTGATTCACAGGTATTTCAAAGTGGAAGTTTTATTCAGGTGGCTGCGTTCAGTTCACTGGAAAACGCCACAGCGATGAAGACGCAGCTTGAGCAATCCGGATTTGAAAACGTGTTTGTACAGTCGTTCGACGCGAATGGGCGCACCGTCCACCGCGTGCGATTGGGGCCGCTGAATTCTGCGACTCAACACCAGTCGCTCACCGACAAACTGACGGCCATCGGGTTGCTCGGTTTTCAAACGGTCAGACCGTAATGGTTTTTACCGTGCGGCAGCACCCAGCATGACTCAACTTACTATCGTATAACCCCACACCTCGCGAGATTCCGACCCATGCATTTTTTCGGCCGACTGACACTCGTCTTCCTTAGCTTCATTGTGGCGTTCACAACGTTCGCTCAAACACCCATACCCGCGGCGCCCTCGATCAACGCCAAAAGCTATCTCGTGCGCGATCACAATAGTGGCAAGATTATTGCGGAGAAAAATGCGCACGACCGCGTCGCGCCGGCAAGCATCACCAAGCTTATGACCGCCTATGTCACGTTCAAAAAGCTTGCCGAAGGCAGCGTCACGCTCGACAGCATGGTCCCGATTAGCAAGCGTGCCTACGATGCTGAGGGATCGCGCATGTTTGTCGAAATCAACAGTCAGGTCAGCCTCGAAGATCTTATTCAGGGCATGATCGTACAAAGCGGAAATGATGCCAGCATCGCTATTGCCGAGTTTCTCGGCGGAACGGAAGAAGTGTTTGCCACACTCATGAATTACCACGCCGACGCACTGGGCATGACCAACAGCCAATTCATGAACAGCACGGGTCTGCCCGATGAGGGACACTATTCAACAGCGTGGGACATCGCCACGCTGTCCTCCGCCATCATCAATGAATTCCCCGATTACTATCGTTGGTATAGCCAGAAAAAGTTCACCTGGAATTCGATTCCACAAAGCAATCGCAACACTTTGCTGTGGACAGACGAGACGGTGGACGGTTTAAAGACGGGGTACACCAAAGAAGCGGGCTACTGCCTTGTCTCCTCGGCGTTACGCGGCGAAATGCGCATCATCTCGGTCGTTCTTGGCACGCCCACCGAAAAAGGTCGCGCCAACGCCAGTCGCTCGTTGTTAAACTACGCGTTCAGCTTTTATCGCACGCATCGCCTTTATGAGCGCGGCGCGGAACTGGGCACCGCCAAAGTGTGGAAAGCCGACAATCAAAGCCTCCCGGTAGGGCTTGAAAACGAGCTCTATATCACCATACCTAAGGGACAATACGAGTCATTAGAGGCATCGATGAATCTGCAGGAGCCGCTCACCGCACCGCTCGCGGCCAACACACCACTAGGCAGCGTCACGATCAAACTGCAGGACGACGTGATTGCGCAAGTGCCACTCATTGCGCTGCGCGACGTGCCAGAAGGAAGCGTATTTCGCCGCCTCAGCGATTCGGTCATGCTGTGGTTTGAGTAGCGATATGATTGATGCGCGCGTACTGCCGTTCGCGTACTTGAACGGCGACATTTTGCCCATTGAGCAAGCCAAGATTCCGGCGCTCGATCGCGGCTTTTTGTTCGGCGACGCGATATACGAGGTCATCCCTGTTTACCAAGGACAGCTGTTTCGTGCCGGCAGTCATATCGATCGACTCATGGACGGACTGGCCAAAATCCATATCGCTTCGTCTTTCGATGCGCAGGAATGGCGCACGGTGTTCGCAACCACCGCCAAAGCCAATGGGGCGATCGATCAATACATCTATTTACAGGTCACCCGAGGTGTCAGTCATTACCGAGACCACGCCACGCCCAGCGATATCGATCCTCTGGTGTTTGCGATGTCGCAGAAGCTACCGCCGCGGGCGAAAGCCGCACTCGAACACGGTATCGCCACCACACTTTTGCCCGACACGCGATGGTCGCGCTGCGATATCAAAAGCACGTCGCTGCTCGCAAACGTACTACTCAGACAGCGAGCCATCGACGACGACTGTGTGGAAGCGATTCTGCACGCAGATGGCTTTGTCACCGAAGGCGCGGCCAGCACGATCATGATGGCTGTCGACGGGACATTGGTTGTGCCGCCAAACTCGAATGCCATCCTGCCAGGCACGACCCGCCGCCTGGTCGAAGAGCTCGCCGATACGGCCGGCATTCCCTGCCAAACGACACGGTTAGCACTCGACGTATTTATGCGCGCGGATGAAGTGATGCTAAGCGCGGCCACCAAAGAGCTACTACCGGTTACGTCGGTCGACGGTAAAGCGGTGGGCAATGGGCGACCTGGCCCCATTTGGGCAGCCCTGGATTCGGCTTTTCAAGAGTACAAATTGGCCACTCTGGCTGATACGGACGCGCAACCATGAGCGAAGACGACACACTCATTGAGTTTCCGTGCGCGTTTCCGATTAAGGTAATGGGCGTGAGTACGGCGTCGGTACGCGCTGGAATTGATCAGGCAATCGCGACGCAAGCCTGCAGCAGCCTACCCGTGGATATACAAGAACGCTCGAGTCGCACCGGAAAATACACCGCCTACACGATCACCTGCACCTATCAATCCAAAGCCGAATTGGACGCGATGTATCGCGCCTTTACCGCCATTGAGGGCGTGAGCATGGTGTTGTGAGCCTGACGGTACGTGAACTCGGGCGTCAAGATTACGTGCCCATTTGGCAGGCCATGCAGACGTTCGTCGGCGGGCGGTCGCCCGACGAGCCCGGCGAGATTTGGATCGTCGAACATCCACCGGTTTTCACGCTGGGCAGCAATGCACGACCAGAGCATGTGCTCGCACCGGGCGATATCCCGGTAGTGCCGGTCGATCGCGGTGGGCAAGTGACGTATCACGGGCCCGGACAACTGGTGGTCTATCCGCTCATCTACCTGTCTCGCACCGGACTCGGTGTTCGCGATCTTGTGACCGCACTCGAACGAACAGTGGTGGATGTGCTGGCCGATTACGCGATCGATGCCTATCCACGCAAAGACGCGCCGGGTGTCTACGTTGAGCAAAAAAAAGTGGCCAGCATCGGACTGCGGATCAAGAGGAACTGGAGTTTTCACGGCCTAGCACTCAACGTCGACATGGACTTAGAACCTTTTTCACGCATCAATCCCTGCGGCTTTGCCGGAATGGAAATCACACAATGCCGCACACTGGGTGGACCCCAGACGCTCGATGAGGCCAGTGCGCGATTTATCCCGCACCTCCTGCGGCATCTGCGCTATGATTCCACTACGGTTAACTTTGTAAACGAACGCTAACATGGACTCCACACATCAGCGGCCCGCTCGCCCGGCTCGGCTAGAACCAGGCAAAAAGCTCACGGCGCAAGAAAAAATGGCTCGTATCCCCATCAAGATCGAGCCTACGGTCACCACGGTGCGTAAGCCGTCTTGGCTTCGTGTGAAAGCGCCCACGACGCCTCAGGTTAAGGCTCTCAAGGCCGTTTTACGCGAAAACCGTCTGCACACCGTATGCGAAGAAGCGAGTTGCCCAAACTTAACGGAGTGCTTTGGCCACGGTACCGCCACGTTCATGATCATGGGCGATATTTGCACACGCCGCTGCACGTTTTGCGACGTGGCACATGGCCGTCCGAAGCCGCTCGACACCGAAGAGCCGGCCAATCTCGCTCGGACGGTGGCGGCCATGAAGCTCAACTATGTCGTCATTACTTCCGTCGATCGAGACGACCTGCGCGATGGCGGCTCGCAGCACTTTGTCGATTGCATCAAGGCCATTCGCACATCGAGCCCCGACTGCCGCATCGAAGTTCTGGTACCTGACTTTCGTGGTCGTCACGACCGCGCATTGGATATTATGGAACAGGCGCCACCCGACGTGTTTAACCATAATATTGAGACGGTGCCACGCATCTACCGTGAAGTTCGACCCGGCTCGGATTACGCGCATTCGCTCAAGTTGCTCGCTGACTTCAAAGCGCAGCATCCGGGCGTGTCCACCAAGAGCGGCCTGATGGTAGGTATTGGTGAGGAGCTGGATGAGGTAGTCGACGTGTTTCGCGACCTGCGTGCCCATCAGTGTGACATGCTGACCGTGGGCCAATACCTTCAGCCCAGCAAGCACCATATGCCGGTGAGCCGCTTCGTCACCCCTGACGAATTCAAGGATCTCGAGCGCATTGGTTACGAACTTGGCTTCACGCATGTGGCCAGCGGGCCACTCGTCCGATCGTCCTACCACGCGGATCAGCAGGCGTTACATTTGGGCTGATCCCGCTCATCACAAGCTGCAATTCGCACTAGAAAAACTCCGTTAGCCATTGTTTTGGCTAGAGTTAGACTCAGCCTAGCCTAACCCAATTTGTAAAAAGTCATGACGAATAGTGCAATTTAACGATGCACCGCTATAATTCGCCCGAGTTTGGGGCAACGCGGTCGCTGTGGCGGCAGGGTTAACAAGGACTTACTGGGGTAAACGTTCGTCATCCGTGGCTTACGCGCTCCCGGTATTTCACATATAATCTGCCGATCGACTGAAACAGCGTCGAACGCTTTATCTCTACAATAAATTTGGGTTGGATATACCGGCTTCGTCGGTATGTATTTTTGTGACAATAGATTAGGGATACCTGGAGGTACTCTTCGATGAACTTACGTAACACTTTCGTTATGCTGACATCCGCAGCGCTGTTCGCGCTGGCTGGTTGTGCGCAGTCTACCGGCGGCGCGAGCCAGTCGGCGGGCAGCCAATCGGCAGCCGGTCAGTCGGCCAGTCAGTCGTCTGCTAGCCAGTCGGCCAGCCAGTCGTCGGCTAGTCAGTCGGCTAGTCAGTCTTCTGCCAGTCAGTCCGCCAGTCAGTCCGCCAGTCAGGCCAGCCAAGGCGCATCAGCCTCGGCACCCGCTGGTGACGCTGAAGACGATATGCAGGCACGCAAGCTTGCCATGCTCGAAAAAGAGCTGGCCGAGCGTGACCGTAGCATCGCCAGCATGCGCAAAGAGCTCGAAATGGCTCGCGAAGCGCAGGTATGCGAAACCAACACCGACAACATGTGTTCTGCCGGCAGCGATCTGTTCCCGCCTAACCCTCGCCCAGGTGAGTGCTACGCGCGTGTGATCGTACCCGCTAAATACGAAACCACGTCTGAAGTGATCACGGTCAAAGAAGCGTCTGAGCGCATCGAAGTGATTCCTGCTAAGTACGCTCCCGCAACGGAACGTGTTCTGGTTAAAGCCGCCTCTTCGCGTCTCGAAACGATTCCAGCTACCTACAAGACGGTTGAAGAACGCGTTCTGGTTCGCCCAGCAACCGTTCGTCTCGAGCAGGTACCAGCAACCTTTAAGAGCGTTGAAGAGCGTGTTCTGGTTAAGCCGGCCTCAACCCGACTGGAGAACATTCCAGCTACCTTCAAGACGGTAGAAGAGCGTGTGTTGATCAAGCCAGCTTCAACTCGCATCGAAACGATCCCGGCCCAGTACGGCCCAGGTAGTGAGCGTGTGGAAGTGAGCCCCGCTACGACCCGCTTCGAAACGGTTCCTGCTGTGTTTGAAACCCGCACCGAACAAGTGCTGGTTCGACCTGAGGCGACTCGCCTGGTGACGGTACCAGCTGAATACCGTACGGTTACCGAGCGTGTTCTGGACAAGCCTGCTCACACTGAATGGAAACGGGCTACCGGTATTGGTTCGGGCACTGGCGTAGGTTTTGGTGGTGCAGCGGCTCAGGTTGAGCGCTATGGCGACACCGATCAGCGTATTCTCGAAACCCGTGTGGATGACACCGGTGAAGTGATGTGTTTGGTTGAAGTACCTGCAACCTATAAAACGGTTTCCAAGCAGGTTCTGGTGAAGCCCGCTTCAACACAGACAGTGGTTGTGCCTGCTGAGTACAAGACCATCTCAACGGAAGTCATGGTGAAGCCCGCTGGTACCCGCGAGATTGCGGTCCCTGCGAAATTCGCTAACGTTGACACCACTGTGGTGATCAAGCCTGCTAGCACCCGCGAAATCACGGTACCTGCTGAATACGCAACCGTGACCAAGCAGGTTATCGACACGCCAGCAAGCGTCCGAGAAATTCCAGTGCCTGCTGAATACAAGAACGTGTCGACGCGCGTCATTGACACCCCAGCTAGCACCCGCGAAATTCCAGTGCCTGCTGAGTACAAGACGGTGAGCAAGCGCGTTATCGATACACCTGAGCGTACTCGCGAAGTGCCAATCGATGCGGTTTACAGCACGGTTGAAACCACTAAACTGGTCACTCCTGCTTCGGAGCGTCGTATTCCGGTTCCGGCCGAAACACGCACTGTGACGAACACCCGCAAAGTGTCTGAAGAGCGCATTGAGTGGCGTCCGGTTCTGTGTGAAATCAACATGACCGCCGCAAACGTAAGCGCCCTGCAGGCTGCCCTTCAGCAGACGGGTTGCTGCAAGTGTGGTCCTAACCGCAACGAGTGCAAGATCGACGGTGTCATGGGTCCATGCACCCTGCGTGCTTCGCAGTGCTACGCGAACCGCAAAGGTCTGCCTTCGGGTGACAAGTACGTCACCATCGAAGTCATTCGTTCGCTGGGTCTGAAGTTCTAATCGACTTCTGACAATGCTAGATCCGACAGCCGCGTCCTTGTCAGGGCGCGGCTGTTTTTTTATGCTTTTCTTATGAATAGAGGACACAACATCATGCGACACCGACTCGTTTTCATCGGGTTAATCCTGCTGTCAGGGTGCGTCAGTGTTGACTACCCGGTCGAGGAAGTCGAAAAAGCCCGCCTCGGTCAAATGGTGTCGTCAGATCCCGTTGTCATCGAACAACTCGCGAGCATCGCCAAGCTCGAGCAGATGTTGCTGTCATTGAGCCCACAGGTCGATCCATTGGAAGCGGCCAATATCGCTGGCTCTACGGTGAATTACTCGTTGGCGCTGGCTGAAGACTATGAGCTAACAAAACAACCCGTACTTCATAATGTGCTGGTCAATTACGGATTGAGACCAAGGGGACTGTGCATCCATTTCGCCGAGGACATACTGAGGATGCTGTTGGCAAAGAATCTGCAGACCTTTGACGTGTATTGGGGCGTGGCCTATCCCACCGAACGGTTTCGACTTGAACACTCATCGGCCGTGGTAACGGCCAAGGGCCATCCGTTCGAATCCGGTATCGTGCTCGATGGCTGGCGCGACTCGGGCAAACTGTTTTTTGTTCACGTGCCCGATGACGATCGCTATAGCTGGGAATTATTCGACGATAAGGTCACTCAAGAACATCGACTAAAAAAAGCACGTGAAGCTCAAGAAGCACTGGAGTCGACGACATCCTCGGAGTGATCGCCGGTTAAAAAGCGCACCACCGACTCAAGGCGTTGCGGCGTACCCACGTCCCACCAATAGCCTGTGTGGCGCTGTGCGGTTATCCGTTGTTCGGCAATCCATGTGCGCAGCAAAGGACCGAGCGGCACTTTCCCCTGTACCGCAGAAAATAATGAGGGTCGATAAAGACCAATACCGCTGTACGTAAAGGTGCGTGTGTGCTCGGGAGTCGGTGGACACAACAGACGCTGTCGCTCATTGTGCACGGGACTCGCCTTAGCACTGAACGCGAAGTCACCGAGTCGATGATGAGGTGGATTCGGCACCATCACCAAATGCGCATCAATCGAGGCACCCAGTTCAACTCCCCGGAGACGGTGCAGACCAAAATCGGTCCAAACGTCACCATTGACAACCAAAAACGGATCACTGCCCAGCAGCGGCAGAGCCTGCGCAATCCCGCCCGCTGTCTCGAGTGCACCCTGAGATTCATGCGAGTACTGAATGCGTACGCCAAATCGTGAACCGTCTCCGAGTGTCTGAGTAATCTGTTCCGCCAGGTAGGCCACATTAATTACGATGTCCCCAATGCCAGCAGACGCCAGTGCACGAATGTGATACTCGATGAGTGGCATATGCGCTAAATCCAGCATCGGCTTGGGCGTTTGTTCAGTCAGCGCCCCCATACGCGTGCCCCGCCCCGCTGCAAAGATCATGGCTTTCATCGCGTCCCCCTATCGAGCCGTGGCCAAACGCGCTCTTCAATCCATTGCCCAAATCGATGATAGGTCGGTATTGATTGGGCAGCTTCGAGAAGATAAAACACGGTACGCGGCAGATCGTTGAGATAGCCAGCCTTGCCGTCACGATGCCAAAGTCGTGCAAAAATGCCGGCGGCCTTCAGATGACGCTGGATGCCCATTGCGGCGAATTGTTTACGCGTGAGAGAGTCGTCCTGCAGGCCCTGCTGCGCTCGGGACACGAAGTAGTCCAACAGGTGATGCTGATCGTCGTAACTTAGACGCACGTAGCAATCTTTGAGCAGCGAAACACAGTCGTACAACACCGGTCCATACATGGCGTCCTGAAAATCAATCACACCGATACTCAGTTCGGCCGCGTCCTCACGCGCATTTCGGATCATGAGATTGCGGCTGTGGTAATCGCGGTGTACGAATGCGCGCGGCTGACTGAGCGCATCGTCCACGAGCTGCCGTTGTACCGAGCGCCATAACCGGTCATCACTCAATGACCAGCTCAGACTCAAATGACGGTCGATGAGCCAGATTCGAAACAACGCCATCTCCTCGCGCAAGTAGGCCTCATCGAAGGGCGGTAGATCCGCGCTTGGCGCACGCTGAAGCACAAGCAGATCATCCAGCGCGCGCTCATAGACTCGACGTTCCGCTGCACTGAGTGTGGCGCCATCTGCAGGATGGCCCAGATGCGTTAATAGCGTGGTCCGACCAAAATCCTCGAGCAGCATCATGCCGTCGGCTTCGTTCCACTCGTACACCCTGGGCGCACTCACACCGGCCGCACGCAGCCGCTTGGCAAGCACAAAAAAAGGACGGGTTGGCTCAAGCGCCACCGGCGCATCCATCACGATGTACGAGGCGCTCGAGGTGTGCGCTCGATAGTATTGACGGAAGCTGGCGTCAGCCGATGCCACCGTCAATTTGAGCGGCGGCTCGGGCATGACCGCCTCCAGCCAGGCAACCACTTGGGCCAGTCGTGTTTGGCCGGTAGAAATTCCCTCCACAGCGATGCCGTTTAAATTGAAGGCGACCATATTCTGTGCCATTGTAGCGTCGATAAAAAGTATTGTAGCTGCGTTGGAACCGATTTACAGGCGAGCACGCAGCACTGATCGGAAATCGCGCACTGTGACCCCACCCTGTCGATACCCTGGCTTGATTTGCTGGCTGGCGCTAGCAAGTATTTGTGCGCCATCGGCGATGGCAGACAATCCCGCCGAATGCGAGGCGCCGTCACCGCGGCCGCTGCCTGAGCTCGACGCCTCGTCGGCACAGGTAGAACTGACTGCGCAGACGGCCGACATACAGCCAGAAGGCATCTCCACATTGAGCGGCGACGTAACGGTCTCGTATCAGGGCCGCACGATTTCAGCCGACTCGGCGCGTTACGATGCGCGCTCCCAGGAGTTTGATGTCGAGGGAAACGTGGCTTTGCGCTCGCGCAACCTGGATATCGACGGTGAGAATGCAACGTTTTCTTCGCTTGACGACGAGGGCGCCTTTTCCAATGCACGCTTCGAACTTCTCGATCGAAACGGTCGCGGCGACGCCGGCACGATTGAAGTCAAGAACGACAATCTGTTGCGCCTCGAAGACGTACGATACACCGCCTGCCCGCAAGGCCAGAACGACTGGCGATTTGTCGCCCCTGAGATCACCATTGATCGAGAACGACAGATTGGCAGCGGGCGCAACGTCCGTGTTGAATTCAAAGGCGTGCCGATACTGTACACACCCTTTATTTCTTTCCCGGTTGGCGACACGAGAAAGTCGGGTTTTCTGCTTCCTGATTTTGGTTCCAACGATCGTAGCGGCGTGGACTTTGCCGTGCCGTACTACTGGAACATGGCGCCGAATTACGATTCACTCATCACCACCCGCTACATGTCAAAACGCGGTGTGCAGCTCGGTGTCGATTCGCGCTATTTATTTCGCAACACGCAGGGTGAGTTTGAAACTCAAGTGCTGCTGGGAGATGACCTAACCGACAGTGATCGCATTCGCGGGCGCTGGCTGCATGAGTCGCGGTACGACAATGGCTGGCGTATTTACATCGATGCCGAAGACGTCAGTGACGGTGAGTATTTTGAAGATCTCAGCGGTTCCCTGGTCGGCGCCTCGTTGACCCATCTTGAACGTCTTGTCGAAATATCGCGCGAAGGCCGTTATCTCGACGCGGGCCTGCGCGGCCAGGCGTTCAATACACTCGATGACACCATCAGTGAAATTAATCTGCCCTACAAACGCCTGCCTCAGTTTTGGTTTGCCGGCGATGTTGGACAACCCAATCAACTCAACGCCGGCATTCGTGGCGACCTCACCAACTTTGAACGAGACCTTGGCGCCCGTGGCTGGCGCGCCGACCTTCAGCCGTATGTTTCGTGGCCGCTCGCCGGTAACGCCTACGCGCTGGAAACGCGGGTTGGCTTAGCGCATACCGAGTACGATCTAAAGGAAACCGATGTCGCCGGTCGCCCCGAGCGAATTACGCGTACAGTGCCGATCTACAGCTTTGACGGCCAGCTGTTTTTTGAGCGATTTAATGTGGCGACAATGAAACGTCAAACGCTCGAGCCGCGCCTGCGCTACACGCATATTCCCTTTGTTGAGCAAGATGACATCCCGATCTTCGATAGCGGTACGCCCGACGTCAACCTCGTGCAACTGTTCCGTGATAACCGCTACACCAGTGTCGATCGCATTGGCGACACCGATCAGCTGAGCGTTGGGCTCACCACTCGGTTGTTTGACGAGGAGTCTGGGCGCGAACTATTTAACGCCACGCTGGGGCAGGCCTTGTTTTTTGGACGCCGGTCGGTTCGGCTCCCGAACGAACAAATCGAGGGCAATTCGTCGAACGTCATCGCTCAGGTTGGCCTGGGGCTCAGTGACACGTGGAACGCCGATGTCGAATACCAATGGGAGCCGCAGGATCGCGACACGGCGAAAGCCGTGGTGCGGCTGCAGTATCGACCCGGTGTCAATAAGGTGATTAATATCTCCTACCGCTTTCAGCGTAACGATCTGGAACAATCCGATCTGTCTTTTGCGTGGCCTATCGGCGACAATTGGAACATCGTCGGTCGATGGAACTACTCGCTCGACGAGCAGCGCACACTGGAGCGATTCGCCGGTGTCGAGTATTCGCGCTGCTGCTGGTCGGCTCGACTGGTCTCTCGGCGCTTTTTGAACAACCGCAGCGGCGGCCAGGACACGGCACTTTTTGCGCAAATCGAACTCAAAGGCCTCACGAGCATTGGGGCTCGTGTTGACGCCTTCTTGGAACGAGGAATACTGGGATATGGTCAAGAATACGATTAAGCACGCCTTTCTGGTGCTGGTTGGCCTGTGCGGCTCGACGTCGGCACTGGCACAAGGCAGTAACAGCGGTGAACTGCTGGACGGCATCGTGGCGGTCGTCAACGACGGCGTGATTTTGCGCAGCGAACTCGATCGACAGGTTGACGCAATATCCACGCAGCTTCTTCTCAACGACGTTCAGCTACCCCCACAGGACGTACTGGAAAAACAGATACTTGATCGGCTAGTGATCGAAGAGCTGCAGCTCCAGCGCGCTGAGCGCCTCGGCATTGAGGTGACCGATGATCGTCTCAATGCGGGTTTGTCGCGGGTTGCGCAGGGCGGAGGCATCACGCTCAGCCAGCTGCCTGAAGCGCTCGCTGCAGAAGGCATCGACTATATTGCGTATCGCAACAGCATTCGCCGTGAAATGACGCTCGAGCAGTTGCGACAGCGCGACCTCATGGGCCGCATTCAGGTCACACGCGAAGAAGCGGAGCAGTACTTGGCCACCGAAGGCTCGGCGGACAACAATGAGTACGAAATTTCACAGATTCTGTTGCCGGTATCGGCCGACGCGGACCTTGAGACCATCGCGGAACTCGAAGAGAAAATAAACGGCATCCATGCTCAGTTGGAAGATGGACAAGATTTTGGCGGATTGGCAGTGAGTTATTCGGCCGGACAAAATGCGCTGTCGGGCGGAAAGATTGGCTGGCGCAAGCACAGTGAATTGCCCAAGCTGTTTGCCGATTCCGTGGCGACACTGAGCCCTGGCTCGTTTACCAGTCCAATTCGAAGCAATAGCGGCTTTCATATTGTGCGGCTTGACGACAAACGGGGTGATGCGCGCCCACCCGTCATCGTGACTGAGTTTTTGTCACGTCATATTTTGATTGAAACCAATGAAATTCGCACGGAGGCTGCCGCTGAAGCCAAAGCGCAAACACTGTATACCCGACTGCGCGCCGGCGAGGATTTTGTTGAGCTCGCGCGCGACGAGTCCGATGATCGCGGCAGCGCCACCAGCGGCGGTGAGTTGGGTTGGGCCGGTCCGGGCACCTTCGTACCGCCCTTTGAACGAAAGATTCTCGAGCTCGAAATCGGTGAACTCAGCGAACCCGTGAAGAGTCAATTCGGCTACCACATCATCGAGCTTCTCGATCGACGCGAATCAGACAAAACCGAACAAGCGCGTCTCAATGAAGCCGCTGGACAAATCCGTGTGCGTAAAGCCCAAGAAGAAACCGAAAGTTGGTTACTCCGCATGCGCGACCAGGCCTTCGTCGAGTATCGCCTTTAAGGCATCTCGATTGCGCTGAACGTGTCTGCCACTCCACTGATCGTTATCAGTGCCGGCGAACCCGCTGGCATCGGACCCGATTTGTGCCTGCTCTTAGCGGCTCGCGACTGGCCGGCACGACTCGCGGTAGTCGGTGATCCCGAGCTATTGCGTCAACGTGCTCGCTTGCTCGGCATCACATTGAACATCGTGATCGGTGTGGCCGATGCGGTGCCGTCACATGCGGCGGGCACGCTGTACGTAGTGCCTGAATCGTGTGCCGCGCCGTGTGTTCCCGGCGAATTAAATACCGCAAACAGTGACTACGTGCTAAGGGTACTCCGGCGCTGCGCCGCGCTGTGCCTCGATGGTTCAGCCGGTGCTATGGTGACCGCTCCGGTACACAAAGGCGTCATTAACGATGCCGGGATTTCTTTTTCGGGGCACACGGAGTTTCTTGCCGAGCTCTGCAACGCACCGCTACCGGTCATGCTGCTTTGTGCCGGTGACCTTCGCGTGGCATTGGTTACCACGCATCTGCCACTCAGTGCGGTCAGCGCTGCCATCACACCACAGCGATTACGCCAAACACTTGAGGTATTGCAGACCGATCTGCAACAAAAGTTTGGCTTTGCACAACCGCGCATCAGCGTATGCGGTCTCAATCCGCACGCGGGCGAAGGTGGCCACCTGGGTCGCGAAGAAATCGACGTCATTACGCCGGTGCTCGATACACTGCGCGAGACCGGGATGGCATTAAAGGGCCCGCTACCGGCGGATACGCTGTTTACACCTCGCCATTTAAACGAGTGTGACGCCGTATTGGCGATGTATCACGATCAAGGGCTCACGACGTTGAAGTACGCCGGTTTTGGCCGAGCCATCAACGTGACACTGGGCCTGCCCATTGTGCGCACAAGCGTTGATCACGGCACGGCACTTGATTTGGCCGGTCGCGGCGAATGCGACAGCGGCAGCATGATCGAAGCGCTACGCCTGGCGATCGCGAGCGCGCACAATCGCATCGACAACCCCAGTGTCACAGCGGCGCGGTGCGAACCCGAACGCGAGGAATCTGGTCAGCGCCCTGACACGCCGGGGGCCAGCCGCGCGACATGAAACACCGTCCGCGTAAACGATTTGGGCAGAATTTTCTGTTGGACAGCTCGGTAATCGATCAAATCGTTTCGCTGATCGATCCCGATCCCCTTGATACCCTCGTCGAAATTGGACCCGGTCGGGGCGCACTCACGCTGCCGATACTCGCGGCGGGTTGCGATCTACACGCCGTCGAGATTGACCGCGATCTGATTGCCCACTGGCGTCAGCAGTCGCATCCCAATCTGACGCTGCATGAGGGGGATGCACTCGAATTTGACTTTTCCCGGCTCGGCGCACCGTTGAGAATCATCGGCAATTTGCCGTACAACATCTCGACGCCACTGCTCTTTCGTTTTATTGAGTATCGTCAACAAGTGCGCGATATACACGTGATGTTGCAAAAAGAAGTGGCTGACCGCGTGTGTGCAGAACCGGGCACCAAAGCCTACGGTCGGCTCACCGTCATGATGGCGTTGCACTTTGAACGCTATGTGGCCTTTGACGTGTCGCCCGACGCCTTCGAGCCTGCACCCAAAGTCACCTCATCGGTCATCAGCATGCGCCCCCTTGAGACCCCACCGGACCTACACAACGCGACACGCTTCGCGCTCCTTGTCAAACACGCCTTTTCAATGCGCCGCAAAACGCTGCGAAAAAGCCTCAAAGGCCTATGTTCCGAGGCCGATTTCGCCGCCGCCGGCATCGATTCCGGGCTGCGGCCCGAACGCCTTTCCGCCGCGCAGTTTGTCGCACTGTCAAATACACTTGACGCCCTTCTCTAACCGCTATAATCCCCGCGCCGTTCGCCGCCCAAGTCGGCAAAACCGACCAGTGTTGCGCTACAATAGGGGCGTGTTTTAGGAAAACGAGTCGATCGATGAGCGACACCACCGAGCAGAGCATTCGCGTCAACGTCAGCGCGCACTACGTCGAAGGGCAATCGGAGCCAACTCGACATCGTTACGTGTTTAGCTACACCATCACAATCACTAACTTAGGCGCCCGCACAGCAAAATTGCTCTCCAGACACTGGATCATTACCGACGCTGAGGGCAATCAACAAGAGGTGCATGGTGATGGTGTTGTGGGCGAGCAGCCCACCATGGCGCCCGGCGAAGGCTTTCGCTATACCAGTGGCGCGATTCTCAAGACGCCAGTGGGCTCGATGCAGGGCTCGTATACAATGGTGGATGACGATGGCAACACCTTCAAAGCACCCATCGACCCTTTTACACTGGCCGTGCCCGGATACCTTCACTAACGCACTATGGCCGTCTACGCGATTGGCGACATTCAAGGCTGTTATACGCCGCTGCGCCACCTGCTCGATAAACTCGATTTTGATCCGGCCAACGACACGCTTTGGCTAACGGGTGATCTGGTCAACCGTGGTCCCGAATCGCTCGAAACGTTACGCTTCGTGCGCTCGCTGGGTGAGCAAGCCGTGAGTGTTTTAGGGAATCACGATCTCCATCTTATTGCCCGTCATCTGAATGCCCGCCATAAACCCGGCAAGCGCGATACACTCGACGCAACGCTTAAGGCCGACGATCGTGATGAACTCATTGATTGGTTACAACGCCGCCCGATACTTCATCATGATCCCTCGTTAAATGCGGTTATGGTGCATGCTGGCATACCGAGTCACTGGAACCTTAAAGCGGCCAAGCGCCAAGCTCGTAAGCTGGACACCCTGCTTCAGGGCCCACAAGCCCGCAAACTCCTCAAGCACAGCTATCGTTTTACTCCGCACAAATGGTCACATTCGCTGAGCAAGTGGGAAAAACGCTGCTATGCGCTCGGCGCGTTCACGCGTATGCGCTACATCTATCCCAACGGCAAGCTCGAAATGGCCCATAAAGGCGCGCCGGGCAGCCAGCGCCGCGACACCCTACCCTGGTTCGACGCGCGACACGCTCGCTGGCGCGGCGAGGCACGCGTTATTTTCGGCCACTGGGCAACACTGGGCATTCACCAAAACGACCATGTCATCGGACTCGATGGCGGTTGCGTTTGGGGCGGCACGCTCGTGGCTGCTCAAATCGATATAGAACCGGCACGAATGACCGAAGTCTTGTGTCAGGTAGGGTGATGAGGCACCATATTTTCCGTCCCTTCACGCACGATCACCGCTCATTCTCTGGAAAACGATATGTCGCTACTCCCGCCGTTCAATTTTCAGCAATGGATCGACACACACCGAGATCAGCTCAAACCGCCGGTCTGCAACGCGCAAGTGTTTGATGAGGGCGAGTTCATTGTGATGGTGGTGGGCGGCCCAAACTCCCGCGCCGACTACCACCATGACGTTGCGCCCGAGTTTTTTTATCAACTTGAAGGCGAAATGCTGTTGCGCACGATGCAACAAGGCAAACGCGTGGACTACCCAATAAAGGCGGGCGAAATTTTTATGCTACCGGCTAATGTGCCGCACAGCCCCCAGCGCTTTGCTGACTCCATAGGATTGGTGATTGAACGCAAGCGTAAACGCCACGAAGAAGATGGTTTTTCCTGGTATTGCAATAATTGCGATGCGCTGCTTTATGAAGAATATCTACACATTGACGACATCGTCGCCGATTTACCGCCTGTTTTCGAACGCTTCTACGGCGACCCGCAGTCGTATACCTGCACCCATTGCGGTGCCATTAACGCGGCACAATAGAATCCATTTGCAATGAGTGTTCTGCGCTTCACCAACGCACCGCTAGCGCTAACGGGTGTGGTGCACGACCTGTCAATCACGCTCGATTTCGACGGACCTCAACCCTCGCACTTTGGCGCGGCGCCCGCCCGCGCGCAGCCAATGACCGCCGATGGGTTCATTGGCGACACTCGGCAAGGCGGCAGCTGCAATGCGATGCGCGTGGAGCTCAATCCGCACTGCAATGGAACACACACCGAGTGTGTCGGCCACCTAACGACCAGCCGCGTCAGCATTCACGACGTGTGCCCCGCGCTACCGCTCCTAGCGGCTTTGATTTCCACAGAAACATCGCCCTGTGAGTATGACGGTGTACCCACATCCGTTATCACATCCGACGCACTGCGGCCCGCACTGGATTCAGTGCGACGGCAAGCGGACGACGCGGCGGCCGCTCAGCCCACGGCGCTTGTCGTGCGCTCTCGACCCAATCCCCCGAGCAAACGACACGCGCAATATACCAGCATGGCCGACAGCCCCTTTTTCGATCCTGCCGCAGTCGCCGACCTGGTTGAGCTCGGATTCGATCATTTGCTCGTCGATATACCGTCCATCGATCCCTTTTCCGACGGTGGCAGGCTCGCCGCTCACCGCGTGCTGTTTGGACTCCCGACGTTTGACCAGTGCCCGTCGCCGGCCCTGGAGAACGCGCGTCGCGCTCACGCCACCCTCACTGAAATGATTTATGTTGACGACCAGATTCGTGACGGTCTGTACCTTCTCAACCTGCAGATCCCCGCTTTTAGTCTTGACGCGGCGCCAAGTCGCCCACTTCTCTACGCCCTGGAGTCGCTATGACCCTTGACGCCCTGCACGCCCATGCGCGCGCGCTCGATGCTCAAGATCCACTACACGCCTACCGCGGACGATTTTTCATTCCACAGCGCGATGGCGTTGAGCAGACCTATTTGTGTGGCAACTCGCTCGGGCTACAGCCGCAACGTGTTCCTGCGCTCATCAACGAGGAACTGCGAGACTGGCAAGGACTGGGCGTTGAAGGGCATTTCCATGCCGAGCGTCCTTGGATGCCCTACCACGAATTACTCACGGCGCAAATGGCACGAGTGGTCGGTGCAACGCCAAACGAAGTGGTGTGCATGAACTCGTTGACCGTGAATCTGCATCTTATGATGGCAAGTTTTTACCGGCCCACCCCTTCGCGCCACAAGATTATCCGCGAAAGCGCAGCGTTTCCGTCTGACTGCTACGCCCTCGACTCACAGCTTCGCTATCATGGCTTCGATCCGGCCGACGGACTCATTACGCTGAGTCCGCGCGACGGCGAAGACCATTTACGCCTGGATGACATGCTCGAGACAATCGAGCGACATGCTGCGGACACCGCACTCGTATTGCTTCCTGGCGTGCAGTACTACACAGGTCAGGTGTTTGACATTAATACCATCACTGAACATGCTCATCGCCTGGGATGCGTGGTTGGTTGGGATCTGGCGCACAGCGTGGGCAATGTCGCGCTGTCGCTGACCGACTCCGGCGCCGACTTTGCCGTTTGGTGCAACTACAAATATATGAATGCGGGTCCCGGCGCCATCGGCGGCTGCTTCGTGCATGCGCGCCATCATCACGAGGACTTGCCGCGTTTCGCCGGCTGGTGGGGCCAGGACAAAGCGAGCCGCTTCCAAATGGGCCCAACCTTCTCGCCCATTCCAACAGCAGAAGGCTGGCAGCTTTCGAACCCCCCTATCCTCGCCATGGCACCACTGCTTGCGTCGCTTGAATTATTTGACGACGCCGGCATGCCGGCCTTGGTCGACAAAGCGCGCCAACAGTCGCGTATGGTGATCGACTATCTTCATGCCCATTTTCAAGACAAAGTGAGCCTGATCACACCGATTGACGACGCCAGCCGCGGTGGCCAACTATCGCTGCGCATTGCGCATCATGGCAAACGCGTTCAAGAAGCGCTTATTGCGGAGAACGTCATATGCGACTGGCGTGAACCCGACTGCATTCGCATTGCGTTTGCGCCGCTCTACAATCGATTCGACGACGGGGTGCAATTTCTGCGTGTGCTCCATCAGGTGCTCAATCATGACTGAATCAATTACTATCGCTGGCGCCGGCCTCGCCGGCTCACTGTTATCCATCTATCTCGCGAAGCGAGGCTATCGCGTAACGGTGTTCGAACGCCGCCCCGATATGCGCCGTCAACATCTTGATGCTGGGCGATCAATCAATTTGGCGTTGGCCAACCGCGGTTTACGCGCGCTCGAGGCGGTTGGACTCGCCGATCGTGTCGCGCCGTTACTCATTCCAATGAAAGGACGTATGCTGCACGAACCCGACGCGCAGCCCGTTCTTCAACCTTATGGCAAAGATGAACACGAAGTTATTTACTCCGTTTCCCGACCCGGCCTCAATGCTCTGCTACTGGATGCTGCCGAACAATTGGGGGTCGACATCCGGTTTAATCAAACGCTTACACAGCTCAATCCGTCCACCGGTGAACTGTCGTTACGTGATGGCGATCGAGACTATACTCACGACGCATGCCCTCTCATCGCCACTGACGGCTCAGGCTCGTTGGCTCGACGCACGCTGGGCTTCATGCCAGGCAGCACGTCCACCGAGGAGTTTCTAGAACATGGTTACAAGGAACTGACGATTCCCGCCGGAACGGATGGACAGTTTTTAATCGAAAAGAACGCACTGCATATCTGGCCGCGTAGCGGCTATATGCTCATCGCCCTACCCAA
This sequence comes from Pseudomonadota bacterium, assembly GCA_039028935.1. Lineage (NCBI taxonomy): Bacteria > Pseudomonadati > Pseudomonadota > Pseudomonadota bacterium. Next base: position 98,795 of record JBCCHD010000011.1, read on the forward strand.
TCTCGATGGCAGTTTTACCGTTACGCTGTTCATGCCACGCGAGGGCAAAACGAGTTTCGCAAGCCTAAATTCACCGGACGCGGTGAACGCGTTTTTCGAATTGCAATTCCCTGACGCCTTGGCACTCATGCCTGAACTCGCGGCGGAGTACTTTGAAAATCCGACTGGCAAACTGGTCACCGTCCGCTGCAACCCCTGGCACCATGAGGACAAAGTCGTTTTGCTCGGCGATGCGGCACACGCGATCGTTCCGTTTCATGGGCAAGGCATGAACTGTGCGTTTGAGGACTGCTACATCTTTGACCAAATTCTCGGTGATGGACGCCCTGATGCGCCCGACTGGCGAGCGGTATTTGCGCTGTTTGAAGCGCGACGACGACCGAATGCCAATGCCATAGCGGATCTTGCACTCGATAATTATATCGTGATGCGATCGAGCGTCCGCGACCCGCGCTTCCACTTAAAAAAAGAGCTGTCCTGGGAGCTCGAACGACGATTTCCAACGTTGTTTATTCCGCGTTACTCCATGGTCATGTTCCATCATGTGCCCTACTCGGCAGCACTCGAACGAGGTCATATCCAAGAACGCTTGTTGGATGAACTCATCGGCGATCACGAATCATTAGCTCATATCGACTTTGCTATTGCCCAGCAGCGACTCCAGAGTGAGCTCGGTGAGGTGCCGCATGGGGAGTAGCTTTAGCGCCATCGACTGGTCGGCGTGGACACCCACAGAACAAGCTACCCTTTTGTTTGTAATCGATGGCGATCAAATTCTACTGATCCGTAAAAAGCGCGGCCTTGGTGAGGGCAAAGTGAACGGCCCGGGTGGACGTCGCGAACATGGAGAGAGTTTAGCTGAGTGCGCCATACGCGAAACACACGAAGAACTGGGCGTTACGGCCCATAACCCGGTGTTGTCCGGGCGTCATCAATTTCAATTCACCGATGGCTATGCGCTTGAAGTCTATGTTTACTATGCAACGCAATTCCAGGGCCTAGCTATCGAAACCGATGAGGCCGTTCCGCTTTGGACACACGTGGATGCGATACCCTACGACGAAATGTGGGAGGACGACCGGTTATGGTTACCGCTGCTGCTGGCCAAGGAGACCTTTGATGGCCGCTATCTTTTTGACGGCGATCGTATGCTGGGGCACGAATTAGACATTTCGGTTGACGTCGATGCCTTAAGCCAACAAAGGCCCAGCGCTCAATGATTCTCGCCTAACGCTTGTATTCGCCTTTGGCGTAAGTAAATCGGCGTGCCGATTCTGGCCAGTCGACCAACCGTTTGAATCAACGCAAAGGCGTTCCGCGATCTCTCAGCCAGCTATAGCGCAATCGGATAAGCGACGCTCGCCCACGTTAGCTAAGAGGCCAATCGAATCGAAACGTGGACCCATTCCCCTCTGTCGAATCGACGCGAATCGTCCCATCAAATTTTTCGATAATACGCTTGACCATCGTCAAGCCAATACCCGTACTCTCATAGCTATCCTTGTTGTGCACGGTTTGAAACATATCGAAAATGCGCTTGTGGTGTTTTGGATCGATACCAGGACCATTGTCTCGGACCGAGAATCGATAGAAACCCCCTTGCTGCCGCGCATCGATATCAATCACCAAATGGTCGGGATCAGAGTGATGCTTAATCGAATTGGAAATGAGGTTACCAAACACTTGTTCAATCATGATTGAGTTGGTATGCAGTATCGGCAGCCGTTCGCCGAGCACGAGTTGGCTACCGACATCAAGTCGGTAGTCAATCGCCATATCCATCAGCAGTTCTCGAACATTGACTTCTTCGGCCGCACTGGTATCGACAGAATCAACCCGCGAATAATCCAGCACGCCTCGAATGAGTTCCTCCATACGCGCCGCTTGACGAGATACGCGCTGCAGATTGCTTTTAGCTGATAGTAACGCCGGACTGTGTTCAGCTGAGAGGTGCAACAGATCCTCCTCGATCAAGTCAACCAGCGTTGTAATGCCTCGTAGTGGCGCTTTGAGATCGTGAGACGTAATGTAGGCAAATTGCTCTAGATCCTGATTGCTGCGCGCGAGTTGCTCATTTATTTTCTTAAGCTGCTGCTCCTGAACCCGTATTTGCGACAAATCCGTGTGTACACCGACCATACGAACCGGGTCGCCCTTAGCATCCCACTCAATGACTCTTCCTCGGCACAACACCGTGACCCAATGCCCATCCGCATGCTGATAGCGCAATTCTTGTAAATACGGATGCTCTCCACCGGTTTGGATATGCTTGCGTAAACCATCCAAGGCGGGCTGCAGATCGTTGGGGTGAATAATGGCTTGCCATTCTGACGGGTGATGGCGTTTGGTTTTTGGGTCATAACCGAATGTCTCCCAGAAGCGCGGAGAAATGTACTCGTGATCGTCTTGCAAACGCCAATCCCACCAGCCGTCATTCGTTTCTTGGCTGATAAAACTCAAAATGTCGGTGTTGCTCTTCAGCTCTTCCTGCGCTGTTCGCGCCGCGTGCACATCTTGCGCGGTGCCCACCATACGCACGACTCTTCCCTCTCGGTCACGTACCGCCTTCCCCTGCAGTCGAAACCAGCGGTACTCACCGCCTTTGGTCTCGAGCCTCACCTGCGCATCAAATCGCTTTTGACCTGAAAAATGCTCGCGAAATAAGTTGGCCAAGGCGATTCGATCATTCGGATGAACAACTCTAGAATCAAACGACACATTTACCGTATCGCCTTCATCATATCCTAATAGTTCATGAAACTTGCGTGACCAGGTTTGTTCGTTAGTATCAAAATGCCAATCCCAAACACCGATCTGTGAGCCGTGCGTTGCCATCACCAGCGTTTGATTCTCTTTTTGTAAAAAGCACACATCACGGACATCGATCCATGTGCAACGGCTGTAAACAAAACGATGGTGGTCATCGTATACCGCGTCCATATTGAGCAGAACGGGTATGCGCTCGCCATTCTTGCTCCGCAACTGCGTTTGTTGCGACTTAATCTGACCCGCTTCTTCAGTGACCCGAAAAATTCGTTCAGCCTCACCGCGGCTATCGTCGTGATACAAAGCGGACAACGACATGCCCACTAACTCGTCTTTGCTATAGCCGGTTAGCAATGCTAGGCGGGCATTGCACTGCGTTAACTGCATGGTCACCGCATCAATCGTTGCATGCATGACTGGCGAATGCTCATAGAGGTCTTCATATTGAGCATCGCGTTGTTTCAACTCCTTCGTTCGCGCGTCGACGAGCTGCTCAAGTTCATCACGATGCACTTCGACCGCATTCAAATAGGCCTGACGATCCGTCATATCGGTAATAAACAGATGCATGAGTATGCCGCTATTAGACGGTACCAGCGTGATACTGATCTCGACCGGAATCTCCGCACCGTCTTTGCGCACAACCGTGGTCGCAATTTGCTCGAACTCGTTCGGCGCGATATCAGAATCAAGGTAAGACGCTACCGCCTCAGAGGTCACCGTTTCTTGGGAAGCGGTGAATAGGCGTGACAGCGGTTGACCGATAAGCTCCCGGTGCGTATAGCCGAGAAGACGCCGTAACGAGGGATTGATCGACAGAATATCTTGGTTGGCGGTTAGACTCACGATACCCACCGGTGAACTGTGGAACATGTCCTCGTATAAACGCTCAGCCTGTTTGACCGCTTGAATACTGACAAATGAGATCACGACTCCCTCAAATTCGGTGGCGTCGTTTTCGTATGGTGAAAGTTTAACAATGTGCGACTCACCGTCCGTTGTTTTAACTTCCGCCTCGATTACTTCTTTCGACAGCAGGCATTGCTCGACGAGCTGGTTAAAGTTTACCCCCTCAAATTTATGCGTGACGTGACTGAATGGTCGCCCGTGATCTTGGTCGAGTAAGTTAAATCGTTCGGCCGCAGCGGGTGTAAATTTGCGTACGCACAACTCGTCATCAATAAAAATGGTTCCAACGCCCGTGCTGCTAAACAGGTGCGCTTCATCCAATGAGAGCCGATTAAGCTCTGAAATCTTAGTTTGGTACTCAGCATTAACGGAATACAGCTCTTGATTAACAGCATGCAATTTCTCGTTGGTCGTCTGCAGATCTTCATTCGAGAAAAGCAGCATTTCATTTGCTGACTGTAGCGCTTCGTTGGTTCTCTCAAGCTCCTTTATTGTGACCTGCAAACGCTCCTTAGTGACCTGCAATTCGTCTTCAAGCACCGACACTTGCTCAATGTTGACAACCTCATCACTCAGAATGCGGTCCTGTCCACCTTCGGATTTGACCGAATCTTTATGACCAACACTCACCAAAAAGAACGTTATTGGGCCTGTCGCATCGGGAAGCACCGGCGTCACTGTAAAACTGATTGAACGGTTCTGCCCACCGTACTCCATTCGATAATTGGAATACCCCACCGGTCTACGCTCGCGTTTTACACACTCCATACACACAGAGATAGCCGCGCATAGATTTTTGTCCATAAGCGCGTTCAATTTGTTACTGACTTTTCCGGGACTGAATGCCATATCAAATGGCGGTTCGCCATAAACATGGATCAGCCGTTGTTGCTCATCCACCAGGAGACCGGATGGCACGTATTGTTCGAGCAACGCATGGTGTACACGGTCGACATCAGCCTGGGTGGGCGTTTCACGCTCTTGAGCCGATTGTTTGAGCGACGGGTGAACGGGTGCAGGACGTGTCTCGTTCTCACTGGCCGTGGGCATAACACGATTCGCCTGGGGGATATCAAGGGTGGATTTAGAGTATATTCTCCATTTTGAGTGAACGGCATCGTAGCCGGTTTCGTGGCTGCCCAGCGACTCGCTGGGACCAAGAAACAACACCGCGCGCGGATTAAGACTGAAATAAAACAAACTTAAGACTTGCCGCTGAGTGTCACCATCGAGATAGATCAGCAAATTTCGACAGGCGATCAAGTCAAGATTCGTGAATGGCGGATCGTTCATTACATTGTGGCGCGCAAACACCACGAGCGATCGTAGACTCGGTACGACCCGATAGACGCCGTTGCTTTGTTTAAAATAGCGTGCTGAGTAGTGGTCGGATACGTCAGCCATTTGTTCTTTGCGGTACGCACCCGCCGCAGCGGCTGTCAACATCTCGTCATCAATGTCGGTGGCGAACAGCTTAAGTTCAAGTCGCTTACCCGACCGCTTAATCTCCTCCGAGAATAGTATCGCAAGCGAATACGTCTCTTCGCCGGAGGCGCACCCTGCACTCCATACGCGCACCTCGTCTCCGGGTTGTTTTTCGTCGATAATGCGCGCGACCTCACGTCGGACTGACTCGAATGCTTCGCGGTCACGAAAAAATTTGGTCACTCCGATGAGAATCTCGTAATAGAGTGTCGTCACTTCCGCCGGATGGTCTTGGATATACATCCAATATTCCCAAATGGCGGCCAGATTTAATTCGGTTAACCGTCGATCAATACGTCGATTCACCGTCGCAATGTTGTACCGCGAGAAGTCAACGCCATACCGATCTTCGATGGCTTTAAAAATTCGGTCGCGCCCGTCGTGATCATCCGGTGGTCGGCCGTGCTCAACGGATGACTCGACGCCACCCGCAATACGCTCACCGAAGATCGCCACCGCGATGTCGGCTGGAGACCCGTGGCCATGACTCAGCTCGGTAGCGCTTGCCGCGTTTGGCCTGACACCGAACTCTGCGTTTTGCGGCGATTCAACGTAAACACACCCACCGTGTTCGGCAATCGCGCGAAGGCCGCTGACGCCATCCGATCCAGTGTTGGACAACACAACAGCTGTCGCCCATTCTTTGACGTCCTGGGCAAGAGACGTAAAAAACACGTCGATCGGTTGACGGGGTTTGAGCAGCTGCGTTGTATCGACGAACGTTAGCACCTGCTTGTTGATGGTGACGAAGGAGCGCGGCGGCGGTAAGTAGATGGTGTTGGGCTCAATTCGCCGTTCATTCACGGCGGTGGTTACGGTTAGACACGTCGTATTGGCCAGACTCTCGGGCGTGACACGCTTGGAACCCGGGGATGGGTGTTGAATCACGACAAACGCGGCACCCGGCGGTGCACTAATAGATCGGAAGAACTGCTCAATCGACGCCGATCCACCCGCCGAGGCGCCGATCGCAACGACGGGAAACCCGGCGCCAGGAAGGATTGTGTCGGAGGATTTTTTCTCGCCCGTCCTGGCGTGTTTCGGTGCCGATACTAGATCTTCACTCATCGAAATCCGTTCCTATGCTTGGCTTGAGCGGGCGCATGAACGACAGCGCGTCTCAACGTGACATAATAATGGAACGCCTCTAAGACGAACTCAGGGAAAATACTGATACCACGGCAACCAACCGACCGCGGCGCAATGCGGCGACGGACGAATCCGTTAATGACAGCGGGTGAGCCTCTTAGGACCGATCGGTTCTGTTCTTCTTTTTATAACCAGAACAGCACGTTAAACGTTACTGCACCCAATTCTAGATTTGGTCGATCAACGCTTGTCGTGATCTCAAACGAACCTGACTGTGGCACACGACAACGCAATTTCTTGTCTGTACAAGCGTGAATTAAGCGTGTGACTCATCGACTCAACCACACGTTGCGCATCCGCCCCGTGGTCAGACGGTCCCGTTACACAAACGACGCGATCGGCTCGCCCATTGCCGCCTCATCCACCGTGAGGCCAAGACCGGGCGCCGTACCTGTGCGCACCCCATCATCGAACCGTTCGACATCGACCGACGCCGTCGTGATCGAGACCATATCGCGCGTATCAAGAATGCAACGCAACAGTCGATTGGGTACGGTCTGTCCGCAGTGGACGATCGCGGCAAATGCAATATCGGATCCCACTGTATCCTGTACACTGAGCGTCAAACCTGCGGCACGACACAAATCGACTTGACGTCGAGCAGCGGTGAGACCGCCCGCTTTGGTGATCTTTAGGCCTACGCCGTCTGCCGCGTCATGGCGAATCAGCATTGCGACGTCGGCATCATCGACAATCAGTTCATCCAGCAAGATCGGCACGCGACACTGAGGCCTCAGACGCAGCGTCTCAGCCCACGTTGCGCACGGCGCCTCCAAAACGATATCCGCCGGACCCAACAGCGTTAAAAAGCGCAGCGCATGTTCAACCGACAGTCCTCCATTGGCATCTACCAGAAAAAACTCTCCTGCAAGCCGGTCGCTAAGGCATGCCCTTACGCATTCGGCATCCAACAACGGCCCACCCTCTGCCTCGCTATGACCAATTTTTATCGAGTGCCCACGGTATCCCTGCTCACGAAACGCGGCCACACTCTTCCGCATGACCTCTGGCTCCGCGCTGGGAATCGATGAAATAAGGGGTAGGATCTCACCGGTCGACCCACCCAATAACGCGCACACGGGCATATCCGCGTATTGACCAAAGATGTCCCAACACGCGACATCCAGTGCCGCTTTGGCCCCTTGATGCCCCTTAAGCACCTGGTCCATTGCAACGTTGATGATCTGCGGTGTTCGAGGATCGAGTCCCAATAGCGAGGGGGCCACAATTTGCAGGGCTGCCCGCACTCCGCCAGCGTGTTCGGCGATATACGTCGATCCGAATGGCGTCGACTCGCCCCATCCAGTCACGCCACAGTCCGTTGTGATGCGAACGAACGTCGCATCGAACGACGTGTAGTGGCGCTTGCCGGAAATCGTATACGTACCACCCGCATAGGATAGTTCGCGTTGGAAAACATCCACTCGCGCGATTTTCATCGTGCAGGTGAATCGACTCGCCGACGTCGATACTCGCGAAGCTCACACGCGAACTCATTCTCGGCGTCCGCCTCTACCGACTGCACGGCCACACGCTCCCAATCCTCCAAATCGATAAACGGCAACCACGTATCGCCCTCTACCTGCGCGTCCACGACCGTCAGAAACAATCGAGTCGCCATAGGTAAGGCGTATCGATAAATTTGCGCGCCACCAATGACAAACACGTCACCGCGCGACGCCTGCGCCACCGCCGAATCGAGCGTCTGGCACACACGGCAACCTTCAATCTCGCCGCCGCGACGACTAAGCACAATATTGTCTCGATTGGGCAATGGACGGCCGATCGACTCATAGGTTTTACGCCCCATGACAATGGTATTACCCGTGGTGACCTGTTTGAACCATTTGAGGTCGGCGCGCAACTGCCATGGCAACGCGTTGTTACGACCAATTACGCCATTTTTGGAGACCGCCACAATCACCGCTAGCTCCGCCGTGCGCATTACCCTGGCGGTCATACGGCGACCGGCGCCTTAATCGGCGCGTGATGCTCATAGCCGACGATATCGAAATCGTCATATTCATAGTCGAACAATGAAGAAGGATGGCGACGCAATACCAGCTTCGGCAGTGTCAACGGCGTTCGTTCAAGCTGCAGTCGCGCCTGTTCGAAGTGATTGGAATACAAATGACAATCGCCGCCCGTCCAGACAAAATCACCCGGCGACAAATCACACTGCTGTGCCATCATGTGCGTGAGCAACGCGTAGGATGCGATGTTAAACGGGACCCCCAAAAAAACGTCGGCACTGCGTTGATAAAGCTGGCACGACAGTTTGTCGTCTGCCACGTAAAACTGAAATAAGGTGTGACACGGCGACAATGCCATACGATCCAGATCGGCGACATTCCACGCGTTGACAATGATCCGTCGAGAATCAGGTTGCGTTTTAAGCTGCTCGACCACCGCACTAATTTGATCAATCGTGCCACCATCCCGGGCCGGCCACGAACGCCACTGCGCGCCATAAACGGGACCGAGATCACCTTGTTCGTCTGCCCATTCATCCCAGATGGTTACGCCATTGTCGTTCAGATAGCGAATATTGGTGTCGCCGTTTAAAAACCACAGTAGTTCATAAATGATTGATCGAATGTGCAGTTTCTTGGTGGTGACGAGTGGAAAACCTTGGTCGAGATCAAAACGCATTTGATGGCCAAACACGCTGCGCGTGCCTGTGCCCGTGCGGTCGGTCTTTACGCTGCCCGATTCCAAAATGTGCTGAACTAACTTCAGGTACTGATTCATTTAATTCGTTTCACCTCACCACCAATCACGTTTTGTCGATAAGCCAACACCAGCAGCAGTAGCCCAATCAGAATCATAGGCGTCGACAAGATCTGACCCATGGTCACCCAGTCGAAGAGCAGATAGCCTTTGTCCGCGTCGGGTAGACGCACAAACTCCACCAGAAATCGAAATGCCCCGTAGCCAAGCAAGAATAACCCGGACACCGCCATTCGTGGTCGCGTGGAACGGCTGAACCACCACAGCACGACAAACAACACCAGCCCCTCAAGAATGCCCTCGTACAGCTGAGAGGGATGGCGTTTGACGCCCTCAACGATAAAGCCCCAGGGTAAGTCAGTAGGTTTGCCCCACAGCTCGCCATTGATGAAGTTACCCACTCGACCAAAAAACAGACCCAGTGGTGCCGCCGGCGCCAAAAAGTCAGTCACGTCAAGCCAGTGGCGTCCGCGTGACAAGGCAAAATAGGCCATGCCCAGAATGACGCCGATGAGGCCGCCGTGAAACGACATGCCGCCTTCATAAATCTTGAAGAGATAAATCGGGCTATCGATGAACCGATCAAACGCGTAGAAAAAGACATAGCCGATGCGGCCACCTATGATCACGCCGAGCGCCGCAAAGAAAATCAAATCTTCAATGTCTGCACGTTTCCACGACCGAAACGATTGGGCTTGGTCGGTGCGGCCGGCGCGCCGTATCAACAGCCACCATGCGGTCGCGAAGCCGATCACATACATGAGGCTGTACCAGCGAATAGCAAAGCGCCCAATACTGAAAATATTTGGGTCGAAATTTGGAAATTCCATGGTGCAAAGTGTAGCACTGTGACCGCAATAGCGCGTGGAAAAGTTGCGGTGAACCAGCGATTGCGCGTCGCTGGATCGAAGCGGGTTTGCTATAGTTCGGACTCGCTCAAACCTCCGATCCAAACATGCAAAACCGCCTTCGCGAACAAACCAGTCCGTACCTACTTCAGCACGCGGATAATCCCGTGCATTGGCAACCCTGGGATCCCCAGGCGCTGGATCTAGCTGTACAGCTGGATAAACCCATTCTGCTCTCAATCGGCTATTCGGCGTGCCATTGGTGTCACGTCATGGCACACGAGTCATTCGACGATCCCGACATCGCGGCGGTGATGAATGAGCACTTTATCAATATTAAAGTCGATCGTGAGGAGCGCCCCGATCTTGATCAGATCTATCAGTTGGCGCATCAGATGCTTACGCAACGCAACGGCGGCTGGCCACTCACCATGTTCCTGACGCCCTCTCACATGCCGTTTTTTGGGGGCACCTACTTTCCGCCTAAACCCGCACACGGACTACCGGGTTTTGCCCAGCTGCTCGAGCGCGTGGCCGCGTTCTATCATGAACAGCGCGAGCAACTTGACGAACAGAATGCCTCGCTTATGCAGGTCTTTCGCGATTCGAGTCCACAGCCTGAGGGGGAATTTGAGCTCACTGCCGCGCCCCTACACGGTGCATCGCGAGCGCTGCTGGGCGTGTTTGATGCGCAAAAAGGCGGTTTCGGTCAGGCCCCAAAATTTCCGCAAACGCCGTGCCTCGAGCGCCTCTTGCGGACTTGGCGTCGCAGCGCCTTTGAGCCGAAACCCGACTTGCAGAGCCTTTTTGCCGCCACCCAAACGCTCACTCAAATGGCACGCGGAGGCCTTTACGATCAGCTTGGCGGCGGATTCTTCCGCTACGCGGTGGACGACGCCTGGCGCATTCCCCATTTTGAGAAGATGCTCAACGACAGTGCGTTGCTGCTCGCCTTGTACAGCGAGGCTTGGCGCGCCACCGGGGAAGGGCTGTTCGGCCGAGTCGCACACGAAACCGCCGATTGGATGCTGCGAGAAATGCGGTCGGCACGAGGTGGTTTCTTTACCGCGCTAGACGCCGATTCCGATGGTCGAGAGGGCGCGTTTTACACGTGGGACGCCGAAGACGTCCGAATTGCGTTGGCGGACAACGAACTCGATTACACGGTGTTTGCCAAGCGTTTCGGTCTCGACCACGATGCCAATTTTGAGGGTACATGGCATTTGTATCTCAATCGGAGTATCGATCAACTCAGCAACGAGTTAGACCAGACACCAGCTGACCTACGCAACCAATTGACCGCCGCCCGGGCGTTACTGTTCGATCAACGCCATCAACGTCAGGCGCCTTTTTGCGACACGAAGAGTCTCACCGCGTCGAATGCGCTTGCGATTCGTGGCCTTGCCCTGGCGTCGCGCCATTTGGAGCGCGATGATCTTGGCCAAGCGGCCGCCGATGCACTCGACTTTTTGCGCGCGACGCACTGGCAGGATGGGCGATTGTTCGCAAGTTCAAGCGACGGCTCACCGTCGCTGGGTGGCTACCTCAATGACTACGCGTTTTTGCTCGATGCCGTCCTCGAACTCTTGCAGCTAAACTGGCGTTCCTCGTGGCTACATTTCGCGGTTGAACTAGCCGACGCCATGCTTGAACAATTCTACGATACGCTGGATGGTGGTTTTTTCTTTACGGCGGATGATCACGAGACGCTCATTCACCGAATGAAACCGTTCGCGGATGAAGCCATTCCAAACGGCAATGGCGTGGCGGCCAAAGCGCTCAACCGACTCGGTCATATGCTGGCCGACACGCGTTACCTCGAAGCAGCCGAGCGCACTATTCGACTGGCCTGGTCGACGATCAACAGTGTGCCGCACGGGCATTGCACGCTTCTCGACGCGCTGGATGAGCACCTCACGCCAGTAACCTGTGTAATTGTTCGCGCACCGAAGTCCGAACTTGCTCAATGGTTGCCGGTCGTGCAATCCACCTACGCACCGGGTCGATTGTGTTTTGGTATTCCGGATGACGCTGACAACTTGCCCGAGGCCATCGGCGTGCGCGTTGCTCGCGACGGGGGCGTCGCCTACATTTGTGAAGGCACACACTGCAGTGCGCCCATTACATCACCAGCGACGCTTGCTCAAGCCGTGAAAAAACTCGGGTGAGTGCCCGTGGTGATGGCGAGTTCGCGCGCACAGTGGATTAGCCCAACGGTCAGTGGCGATCAGGGCGCCCCGCCCGCTGTAGTATCACCGCCTTCTTTTTGCCGCACGACGCGATCCTCGGGCATCATCGCATCCGCACTCAACGGTCGTCGCTGCCACGTTTCGCCATCAAAAAAGACCTCAAACGTTGGCCAATATTTGTGGTCGAGCTTGAGAGTGATCACCTCGACCACATTGTTCCAAGTGACGGTCTTGAGCCGCACAGAATCGCGGTCCTGTTTGTCCTCAATCGCATCGATGAAGCTGTCAAGGTTTTCAATACGCATGCCATCAACCGCGGTGATACGTCGACCACCCCATAAACCGTAGCGCGTGGACGGCGATCCATACGAAAAGTACGCCACGTAGACGCCGTCGGGTTCGATACCGCGCTGCGCGGCAAGCGCTCGATGCGGCTCTTGCAGTAACGCACCCGCCCAGAGCAACGCCCTCTGAATGCCGATCGTATCTGGCGTCGCGGTTTGCACATCGAAGCGCATCACGTCATCCCCTCGCCAGATACTGACCGAGACGCTCGGCCGTTGCGTGGCTTTCTCCACTTCGCGAAACTGATTGACGATCTTGCCATTGACCGAAAGTATCAGATCGCCCGGGCGCAGTAAGCGCGAAGCATCCGATCCGGCTACCGTACGCTGCACCTTGAGCACCTGACGTTTTTGAGGATTGTGCCCCTCCAGCTTGGATACCCAGTCATCGGGCAAATCGAGTCGACGTGCAGCCGACAGAGGAATCTTGACAAACTCGGCCTCAAGCGAATAAATCGGTTCGCCAGTGACCACGTGATCAACCAGATCCACCACCACTTCGGCCGGCACGCCCATATTGGTCTGACTGATCGATTGTCCGCCCTGATACGCAAAACTGGACCAAAGCGACACAACACGCCCCCGTTTGTCGGCCAATACGCCATCGACATTGTTGGCGGCATTGACGACTGATACGGTTTCAAGATTGGTGTCGCGAAACCGAAAGGTGCGAGACAACGGAAACGACACCGGGTCGAGCGATGCGACTTCCGTCGCAACACTGCGCACACTGTCGTCAATCTTCAAGCCAACCACCCACAGCTTGTCGCCGGGTTTAACCGGCCGCACATCAAACGTCGCAGCCTTGACAGGCGTGTCCCCAAGTAAATCCGGGTCGTATGAGATAACCGACAGGTTATGCAGCGGATGAATATAGCGAACGCGTGCTGGAATCTCGATGGAGCCGGCCACCGTGATTTTGACATCCCCCAGCGCGACCGGCACGGTGTTGCGGTCAACCACCACCAGCCCTCGTTCGGCGTCGACAATAACGCCGGTGCCATGATAATGCAGATCGCCGACTCCCGAAGCGGTGTACGGCATATCGAAGTTCACCCGCACAAGGCTCGGCGCAAGCCGTTCTGCTCGGGCATCGTCACTCTCAGGAAAGGTCGCGGAGGCGGCAGAAACCGGTTGACTGTTGGCTGGCCCCGGGTCGAGCGCTTGGCAAGGCCAAAAGCCCAATGAATCATTGCGCACACAGTGCGCGGCGGGAAACCACTTACGATCCATGCGCACTACGCCCACAACACTATTGGCCGGATCGGCGTAGGTGTAGTAACGCACCTGTGCGCGGTCGCCATCGGCCAGCTGCGCCAGCACATCGCCCAACGCATCCACATCGGGCGTTGGCTCGCCATCAACTTCGGTGATCACCGCCGCACGTGGGATGGCCGCAGTGGAAAAGATGTAGCCGGGGTCCGCCACATAAACACCCTCGGGCGGCATATTGAAGTGTCGCGCCTGCTGATACGACAACCGATGGAGAATCGCGTCACCCACTTGAATAAACTCACTGGGGGATATGGCGTGCAGATCTTGCACTCTAATCGTGTGCGTGAGTGTCTCACCGCCACGTTCCATCGTGAGCGTCACGTCGTTGCCCACTTCCGCGTCAAGCACTTTTTCGAGCGGAATAAACGATGCGAGTGGTTCGCCGTTAAGCTCAAGCAGAATATCGCCCGACTGTAAGACGTCCGCCGCCAGTGCGCCGGGCACAACCTGATCCACTACGAGCATGCCATTGTAATGATGGTCAAGCTGCCGGGCCAAACGCTCACTGTTATCCGACAGACCGAGCCGGCGAAGCTCATCAAACGGTTTGTGTACAAAAACCGTCTGCAGCGTTCCGCGGGTAATCGGCTCATCGGCCTGTAGCAACGCGAGCGCCCGTTCGATGCGGTCGAGGGGCAAAAAGAAACTGCTCGCGGCCGCGGAGTTCGCGCCCGCATTTAGCGCCACAACGTCCCCATTAATATCGATAACCGGTGATCCAGAGGAGCCACCTGACGTGCCGGACGCGGCTTGTAAATAAAACGTATTGAAGTCGTTGTATTTTCCGGCGCCGTAATCGGGTGCCTCGCGGTCGAGCTTGGCAATGGTGCCCGCCAGTATCGACAATTGCTCACCAGCGTCGTTACCCACTACCCGAATTTCGCGGCCGATCCGTGCGTTCTCTTTTTTGAGCGTGAACTCATAGGGTTCAATATACCGAAGCTGCTCAGGGTCGTATCGATAAAACCCAAAGTCGTGCACCGGATCTCGATACACCGGTAGCAATTCGACTTCTTCGTGATTCAGAAACACCGCTTGCGCCACCACTGGACTGGCCGTTACCACATGGCGGTTGGTCAAGATCAGGCCGCGTTTGGCGTCCACCACAAAGCCGGTCGCTTGGGTGGATTGACTCCATTCGGTGTCGAACGCGCGAGTGACGTCCACCCGGATCGACACCACACCCGACGAAATCTTCTCAAGCGTTTGGCTCCACTGCGTAACATCGGTGTCGCCCCGAGTAACCGGTGCGGCGAGAACACCGACGGCAAGCAGCACGGTCAGCCAGTGGCGTCCAGGCGCAAAACGCTGTCGCCGTCGGCCGACGTGAATACACTGCGGCGAGCTAATCAAATATCAATCTCCTCACCAAAGCTATCGAGATAGCGCTCGGCAAACTCTGACTGTGTGAAATAATGGTTTTGCGTGCCATGTTTCTCGATCTTTATTGCACCGAGTAACGATGCGATTCGACCGGTGCGCTCCCAATCAAGTTCCCGCATGATGCCGTATAACAGTCCAGCCCGGTAGGCATCCCCACAACCCGTGGGATCAGAGATCGCAGCAACCTTGGCAGTCGGAATTTCGATACGGCGGCCGCCCGTGTAAATGTGCGATCCTTTCGATCCACGCGTGACAATCAGCGCATCCACTTTGTCGGCAAGCTCGCCAGGTGACCATCCGGTGCGCTCCTGCACTAGCTGCATTTCGTAATCATTGACCGTGACCCAAGTCGCTTGTTCGATAAACCGCTTGAGGTCATCGCTATCAAAAAGCGGCAAGGCCTGGCCGGGGTCAAAGATAAAGGGAATGCCGGCTTCCTTGAACTCGCGGGCATGTTGAATCATGCCATCGCGTCCATCGGGTGCCACAATGCCAACCGAAATGGACCCATCGTTCGGTACATGCACAGTCGCGGATTGATTCATTGCGCCAGGGTGAAAGGCAGTGATCTGATTGTCGTCTAGATCGGTTGTGATATAGGCCTGCGCGGTAAATTCGTCACCGAGCTCCAACACATGGCGTTCACTCAGTGAAAATTTCTTCATCCAGTCCCGATAGGGACCAAAATCGTGGCCCACTACACCCATTGCGTGTCCTTCGACGCCAAGTAGATGCATGTTATACACAATGTTGCCGGCACATCCCCCGAACTCACGTCTCATATTCGGCACAAGGAACGAAACATTTAACATATGAATTTTGTCGGCGAGAATGTGGTCGGTGAACTTGCCCTCAAACACCATAATAGTGTCGTACGCCATTGAGCCGCAGACCAATGCTGCCATGTGAATACTCCCGATTAATGACCGTGCACGGCTGCACAGCCTGATTTACTGAACGTCAGTTCGGCGTGAAACCTAAGTCGAACGACGACCGTTAGGTTTCCGATGCGCTGACCGTGATGCCTAGCGCCCGTAGCGCAGCCTGATAGTTAGGTTCGGCGGAAATTTCGTCGACAAGCTCTGTATGCACAACCGTGTTGTGTTCATCGAGCACCACAATCGCTCGCGCTGTGAGCCCCTCGAGCGGGCCGTCCTCCATTAGCACACCATAGTCCTTGGCAAAATTTTGGTTGCGCATCGTCGATAGAGGAATGACGTTTTGAATGTCTTCGGTACCGCAAAAACGCTCGTGTGCGAAGGGCAAATCACCGGAGATCATGAGCATCACGATGTCGTCGTTCTCGCGTGCATAGTCGTTAAAGGTCCGTGTTGATAGCGCACACACGCCCGTATCGATGCTAGGAAAAATACTGAGCAGTTTGCGTTTACCCGACCATTCTGTAAGCCCGACATCACGCAGCTCTGTATTCGTCAGTCTGAGTTCGGGTGCCCGACTACCGATTTCGGGCATCTTGCCTACCACGTTGACGGGATTACCTTTCAGTGTGACCTGGCTCATCGTGTCTCTCTTGTTCGAGGAATAGGGCGGCGGCGCGGCTAGTCGCTTTCTTCTAAAAATTCCGCGTAGCCATCAGCGTCCATAAAGTCGTCTACTTCCGCCATGTCATTGGGTTTGATCACCACTAGCCAGCCGCTTTCATACGGCGAACTGTTCACCAGCTCCGGCGCGCCCTCGAGTTCTTCATTGATTTCAATCACCGTGCCACCAACCGGGCAGTACACTTCGGAGGCGGCCTTCACCGACTCCACCACCATGAACTCATCATTGGCCGCAAAGTCCGCATCCACTTCAGGCATCTCCACAAACACGATCTCGCCGAGTTCCGCCTGAGCATGATCGGTGATACCAACCACCAGATTGCCGTCATCGTTGGTGCGAACCCATTCGTGTTCTTTAGTGTATTTCAACTCGCTCGGAATATCGCTCATGGTGCCTCCGCCTGGATTGGTTTTATTTAGGGAAGATCGACGCGGATTGTACCACTTCGAACGAACGGCAGGGACCGAAGCCCCGCCGGGTGGTGTCGGCCGCGAATGTCGATGGTGCAATCACTCTCATCGGTTGCCGACAAGCGTACGAAGCCGACCGCCCGATTGAGGGTCGGTGAAAATGTACCGCTGGTAATCACGCCCGTCGCACCCCCCTCGGTGGCGACTTGATACCCACCTCGAATCACCCCTTTGTCCGCCAACACGACCCCGCACCAACGCGGTAAGCCGCCGTTCTCACGCTGACGCTCGAGCGCTTGACGCCCATTGAATTGGCGCTCGGGCCGGCCAAAGTCCACGGTCCACGCGAGCCCCGCTTCTAATGGTGAGATCGACTGGTCCATGTCCGTGCCATAGAGATTCAAGCCTGCCTCAATTCGCAGCGTGTCACGGCTGCCCAATCCACAGGGCTGAGCGCCCTGCGAGGTGAAGGCAGTCCACGTCATCGGCGCATGTTCGGCGGGCATCATAATTTCATACCCGTCCTCGCCCGTGTAGCCGGTGCGGCCCACATAAACGCTGTGATGTTCGCAGGCCGAGAAACGCGTTAGTGGCGCCACTTTGTCGAACAGTCCATGGAGATCGTAGGCCTTTGCCACACGCTCGAAGACCGCCTTAGCCTGAGGCCCTTGCACCGCAATGAGCGCCAGATCGGCTTGCTCATTCAAGGCCACATCAAAGTCACCCACGCAATCGTTCATCCACGCCAGATCCTGCTCACGTGTCGAGGCATTAACCACCAGCCGATAGCCCTTTTCCGCTCGGAAGTACACGATCAGGTCGTCCACCACCCCGCCGGCATGATTGAGCATGCAGGTGTACAGGGCCTGCCCCTCGTCAACAAGCTTATCGATGTCGTTGGCCAATAGCACTCGCAAATAGTCGGCAGCGTGGGCGCCAGTAACGTCGATCACCGTCATGTGCGACGCATCGAACACCCCGCACGCGGTGCGTACCGCTTCGTGCTCGGCGAGCTGAGAGCCATAGTGCAGCGGCATTTCCCAACCACCAAAGTCGACGAGTTTGGCCCCGGCCTGTTCGTGCGCCTCGAATAAAGGTGTGCGTTTGAGCATGGTGTTGTGTCGTCCTCACACTGTGAAAGTCCGCATCCCGGTCGCACCCGAATGCTGCATCGCGTGTTCGCGCCACGCAATGATAGCCCAACCCGCTATCGGTCCCAACCGAAAACGCGCCACAGAGGGCAGATTCGCAGTGGCCGCGCGCGCGGCCCTTCGTCGGATCGGAGACGCCTGGCGCGGCCCCCACATGCGGACCGTCGCAGCTGGCTTGCACACATTGGGACGAACGGTGACAATTTCGGTCTACTTCGTCATTCCCGAGGTTGCACCATGACGCCTGATACCACGCTCGTGATCAAACGCCTGGCACCGATCCTGGCTGTCTTTCTAATGGCAGGTTGTGCCACCACCGTCGACAACGATCTGTCCGTCGCCAACGATCAGGACCTGGAGGGCGCAAAACTTCATGCCCTTTTCGACGATGCCTGGGAACACGTTATGCGCGATAATCCGACATGGGCGTCGGGTCTTGGTGATATGCGCTTCAACGATCGCTGGCCGGATGTTTCGGCCGCCGCTCGTGCGCAGCAACACACTGACGTGATGGCCATTCTCGACAAGCTCGACACGATCGATGTCGCCTCGCTCTCAAGTGATGATCAGCTTAACTACACTCTGTTCAAGCAGACGTATGAAGAAGCCGCCGACGACTATCAATATCGCCGCTTTCTCATTCCACTGAATCAGCGCGGCGGTATTCAGTCCGCCAATGGCATCGCCAATCGAATTCCGTTTCGAACGGTGCAGCATTACGAAGACTGGATTGCCCGGCTCAACGCCTTTGGTACCTATATGGACCAAACGCTCGATCTGATGCGGCAAGGTATTGAAGAAGGTATGGTGCACCCGCGCATCATCATGGAACGTCTACCTGCACAAATTCAATCGCAAATAAAAACTGCGGAAGAGAGTCCGTTTTATTCTCCTTTCAATCAGCGACCCGACAGCATCGACGAGGAAACGTTTGCGGCACTGACATCGCGTGGTAAAGACGCCATCGCTACCGTCGTCGTGCCGGCCTACGAGCGCATGGCGGATTTTGTCGACAACCAGTATTTACCCGCCACGCGCGAAACGGTCGGCGTCTGGGATTCGCCTAAGGGTCGCGCGTTTTACACACAGGAAGTAAAAAACTACACGACCACCAATCTAACGCCGGACGAAGTGCATGAAATCGGTTTAAGTGAAGTCACGCGGATACGCGGTGAGATGATGAAGATCATCGAGAGCCTGGAGTTTGACGGCAGCTTCGCTGATTTTTTGACCTTTTTGCGCACCGATCCTCAGTTCTACCACGAAACACCCGAAGCGCTGATGCAAGACTACTTAGCGACAAGCAAGCGCATCGATCCCGAACTGGTCAAGTTGTTCAGCGATTTGCCACGCATGCCCTACGGGCTGAAGAAAATCCCCGATGCGATTGCGCCGGACACCACCACCGCCTACTACTCCAGTCCCGCTGCGGACGGCAGCCGAGCGGGCTATTACTTTGTCAATCTGTATCGACCTGAAGTTCGACCCAAGTACGAAATTGAGGTGCTGACGGTACACGAAGCAATGCCCGGCCATCATCTGCAGATCGCGCTTGCCCAAGAACTTGGCGATTTACCTATGTTCCGTCGATTTGGAGGGTATACAGCGTTTGTCGAAGGCTGGGGCCTGTATAGCGAAAGCTTGGGCGAAGAGCTGGGACTATACAAAGATCCCTACTCGAAGTTTGGGCAGTTGACCTACGAAATGTGGCGTGCCGTGCGCTTGGTGGTGGACACTGGCATGCATCACAAAGGCTGGACGCGCGACCAAGCGATTGCGTTTTTTAAAGACAATGCGGCGAAAGCGGAATACGACATTGTGAACGAGATCGATCGCTATATCGCCTGGCCGGGACAGGCGCTGGCTTACAAAATTGGTGAGCTCAAGATCAAAGAGCTTCGCGCGCGAGGCGAGACCACGCTGGGAGACCGCTTCGATATTAAAGCCTTTCACAAGGTCGTGTTAGGGAGCGGCGCCATTCCGTTGTCTGAGCTTGAGAAAAACGTGGACGCCTGGATCGAGGAGGCGTCGCGCTAGCGCACAGTCGACCGGGACCGATCCGGTATGCGTCATAAACGGGCCGAAACCGGCCCGTTTTTTTACAGCGGCAGTGCGGTGGTGCGTTTTCGTTCTTTCAGCACAAAACTGGTGTTCGCCGTACGCACACCCGTCACTTGAAGCAGGTTGCCAATGAGCAGCTCTTCATAATCGCGCATGTTCCGCACGACTATTTTGAGCAGATAATCGGCCATACCACTCGTCGCGTAGCACTCCTGAATATTGGGCAATTCGGTAACCAGCTGATCAAACTTCGCCACGGTATCGGCGTGGTGATCTTCCAGACTCACCATCAAAAAAGCGGTCACGTGTAGACCGAGCGGATCCGCGTCGAGCACGGTCACATAGCGATCAATAACCCCCTGTTCCTCAAGTCTTTTTACCCTTCTCCAACACGGCGACGGTGACAACCCGACCTGCTCAGCCAACTTTTGATTGGTAAGCCGAGCATCGGCTTGCAGCGCCTCGAGAATCTTGATGTCCAGTGCATCGAGCGCAAGCTCCATTAGAATATCCTTCTACTAATATTAAAATTATTGCTACTTTATTGC